>PIWD01000126.1 GCA_003354005.1 Gammaproteobacteria bacterium
AAGGAAAAGCCAATAAGAAATATGAATATGGCCATAAATTATCGATAGTAATAGATCATAAAAGTGGTTTAATATTAAGTAGTGAGGCAATATTAGAAAATAAATACGATGGAGATATTAGACCGTCTGCAAAAGTAAAAAAGTTGCACTTTAGAGATATCTTTTAAATTTTAAATGATTCCAAATATAAGCTGCCATAAGATCGTCTTGTCACGGGCTTTATATGGAGTCGTATTGCCGGTTTTTTTGGAAAATATTTTGCACAAAATCGTGAATACTTTTGCAGATGGTCTATTTTAGACGGAAGTATTGCAAAAGCAGAAGAAACAGCAAAAATAAATATAAAAGAAATATATTCAGATAAAGGATATAGAAAAAAAACAAACGGAAAATCGGGAACAGAGTTATCAATATCAAAAAATCAGCATATACATATCTCGGGGACAAAATCAGAAACAAAAAAGACAAAAAAAGAAGGTCTTTGGTAGAATCTAGAATAAGTGAGCTAAAACGGATGTGCAGGGGAAGTATAAATTATTTAAAATATGAGTTGGGAGATAAAATAAACGCATCATTTGTATCCTTGGCAGAAAATATCCGAATAATCTTACGTAATTTATCGACAGGTTAAACTTGTCT
>PIWD01000069.1 GCA_003354005.1 Gammaproteobacteria bacterium
CAAACAGGAAGCTCACTATTCATTTGCTGTTTTTTAATCATTGCCCACAGCTCTATGCCAGCCAATGTAGCTTTAGCAGAGAGAAATGATTTGAACCCCATCATAGGCTTAACAATTCGTTTGATATTCCTATGATCTTGTTCAACACGGTTATTCTGATAATGACAAGATTCTATCTTTATGCCTGGATGATGCACTATTTTTAATGGATTAGCGTATATTTTGGAAATAGCCTCTAAAACAAATTTAATCTACTGACTAACCAAACTTACCATCGATCCGTGCATTAATAAGTATTGGAAAATATATTATTAAAAATATAAGAAAGGAAATTATCCAAAATATTTGTGATAGGGCTATCAATACCTCGTAGTTAAAGACATTAAATAATGGCATAATCACCCTGATAACCGCCCCAATTAAAATAACCACTAAGGCAACACTTACAGCTTTATGGGGCTTCATAACGCTTCTTCCCGTATGGCCAAGTGCAACACGAGACATCATTGAAAGAGTAATCATACCGATAGCGAGAGAGAAGGCATGGATTGCTAATAATTTAGGCATTCCAAAAGCAAATAGTAAGAATCCTATACATACGAAGCATAACGATAAATACAGACTCCATAGAAGACTATTTTTCCATATTTCTGTGGTATACCAACCAACTAATCTTACGCTATTTACAAAAAATAGTCCAAAAGCCAAATAGGAGGATATATTTGTACCTTCTACAAAGAGTTCAAAAATAAAAAACCCTAAAAATAGCAATAGACTTAGTATATTTAGCCACTTGAACTTGAGAGGCTTTACTTGATAATCAGTTCCTTTTTCAATAAAGAATGGTATAACTCTTCCACCGATAGTTAAAATTAAGGCAATAACCAAATACATCCCTCCATAAAGTCCTAAAGCAACCCCATTATCCAAAAAACCCAAGATCCCTAGATAAAACGCAACATTACCGACAACCATCAATATGAGCTTAGAGAGAACAATAAGTTGCCTTTTCCATTGGCCCGCTGCTAGGATTGGTGAAGAAGTAAAGACAATTAATAATAGTGAGAATACAATATCAAAAACACCAGCTATGAACAAATAAGATGTACCAAACAAGAATAATAATCGTGGTATCACCCATAAGATAAAGAGTACTGCTAGTGGTTTGCCGTGAATGGTTTGAACGCCAGTCCAGTTTTTAATTGCTGTTAACAAGAACCCAGCAATAACTGCCATTGTATAACCATAGATCATCTCGTGAGCATGCCACTGAGAAGCAGAAATCAAATGTATGGTAGGAGAAATTTGAAAAATGTAAATTATTGACCATAAAGCCATGGATATTATTGAGAAAACACCAGCACCCAAGAAAAAAGGCCTAAAAGCTAGATTAAATAAAGCAATATTTTTATCCTGTGACATAGTGTTGTGCTTATCTATCTATTTTCTGGTTCTGTACCTGGTTTATTATCTTCAAGCTGCTTATTGTGTAAGGTCGCAATTGTCTGTAGGTCGTCTTCAACTAATAAACTGCCACTTAATAAGTGTTGACTAGAGTCCTCACGTACAGGAGCAAGCTTCAGACCCATTTCAACAAGCAGAGCCTTCTCGTTCGGCGTGCACTTCATATCATCTAATATACCCTCCATGCCACCTTCTGCGGGATACTCTCTAGCATATCTGACCGCTACAAATAAGATATATGCTAGTATATTTTTATAGAGTGTAATTTCTTTTGCATCTGTAGTTGTAGTAGTGTCATAATCCATGATATTACGAATTTTATGGGCATGCCTAGAAAGAGTCTGAGTGGTACTAGTGATATCATCTCTAGCAATAGTACTACGCTTTAAAACATCTTCACATTCATTATCCAACAACATTTCTACAACAATTTCACCTGTACTTCCAATGAGAATGGCTAGTTCATCATCACTAATATTAGCAATATTTATAGGAATTGCTACAACTTTGTATATTTTATTAGCACCAAGAAAATCTTTAATCATCTTGAATATAATGCTAAAAAATTCAATAATGGCAGTAAGAAAACCAGTTTTTGCTTTTTCTTTACCATGAAGAACTTCCTTTTCAAATTCAAAGGCTACAATTACTCTTTTTTCATTATCACTTTGTTTAAGAACGTAACTATCTTCGCACGCTCTATTATCAAGAGTAACTCTTACGACAGCATCAGTAGAATCAGTAGACGTAGTAGGCAGAGTTTCAATATATTTCCTCTTTATCTCTTCCATAGTGGTTTCAGCAGGAATAAAGCTGAAGGCACAAATCTCTCCTGAGAGAGTACTAACAAATACTTGATTTTTTTTCAGCATGGTTTCTTTCCTAATAATATGCAATAAGCTAACCCCCTAAGTATAACAGAATATTCACATTTTGCAAGTTGCTTCAGCCAGAAACAGTAAAAATTTCTGGAAGGAAGAGAAAAGAATGTTGCATTAGCGTACAATATTCTGTTTTGACATTTTGAATTTACCAAAAATGAGCGTAAAGGGTTGTGTTGCAAAGTTTTATTAGTTCAAAGGATGTTTGTATTCTGGATACAATTATCCAGCGAGCGCATAAAATTGCTCCCAAACAGGAAGCTCACTATTCATTTGCTGTTTTTTAAT
>PIWD01000039.1 GCA_003354005.1 Gammaproteobacteria bacterium
TAACTATTAATCCTCTCAATGTTCTGTGACCTAACAAAAAAAGGATATAATCCATTTTCAATTTTATCATCATTATTCTTATTGCCAGTTTTTATTTTGCATATTTCCCCTAATTTTCTAGACTTCCACCCATTAGGAACTAGCATTACCACCACCGTCTTTTTTTTCAAAGCTTTTGGCTAAATTTTCTATTTCCTCTATATCGGCTTCATCAGAAGCTGTTCTAACTTCCTTTCTTATCAGTATCAAATATCATAACCTTTCTGCTATAGAATCAACTCACCTGCATTCACTCAGCATAGCCCAATTCTTTTAGGTATTTAGCCATTTCTTTTTCGATCTTCAGCAATTTATTATTAATCTGGACAATGCGCTGTTGCACGGCTTCAATATCAATTTCCTCTTCTTCCTCAAACGTATCTACATAACGGGGAACATTCAGGTTGTAGTCATTTTGGCGAATTTCTTCTAAGTTAGCCAGGTAGCTGTATTTGTCCTTTGTTGTTCGGGCATTATATATACCTACTATTTTTGTAATATCCTCTATGCGCAAGCGGTTCTGATTTTTATCACTAGCAAATTCATGGCTGGCATCTATAAATAATACGTTATCATCTGCCTTATTGCGCTTTAATATTATAATTGCAGCTGGAATTCTAGTGCCAAAGAATAAATTAGCTGGTAACCCTATGATAGTATCAAGTAAATTTTCTTCAATCAATTTTGCACGTATTTTTCCTTCAGCACCCCCACGAAACAAAACACCATGTGGAACAACTACAGCAACACGTCCACTGTCGGCCGTAGTAGTTTCAATCATATGGCTAATAAATGCAAAATCTCCCTTTGATTTAGGTGGCATACCACGGTGGAAACGCTTAAAAATATCATTCCCTACATCTTCGTAACCCCATTTATCAAGGCTAAAAGGAGGATTAGCAACAACCACTTCAAATTTCATAGTGGTGTTGTCTTCCAGTAGTTTTGGGCTGCGAATAGTATCACCCCATTCAATTCTAGCATTATCCATTCCATGCAAAAACATATTCATTTTTGCTAGTGCCCAAGTTGATCCAGTCACTTCCTGTCCATATAAGGAAAAGTCGGTGATGTTATTTGCCTTAAGTTGATTTCCACATTTAATAAGCAAAGATCCTGATCCACATGCTGGGTCACAAATACGCTCACCCGCTTGTGGGGCCACTAATTCAGTTATTAGTTCGGACACTTCGGCAGGAGTATAGAATTCACCAGCTTTTTTACCAGCGCCTGCAGCAAATTCAGCAATTAAATATTCGTAAGCATTACCAATAATATCAAGCTCGCCAATACGTGAAGGACGCAAATCCATGCGTTTGTCACCAAAATCTTCTAGAAGGTGTTTTAATCGTACATTACGGTCTTTTGTTTGACCAAGGTTGGCTTCACTATTAAAATCAATATTACGGAAAACACCTTGTAGTTTCTGACGATTAGTATCTTCAATTTTTTCCAATACAATATTTATACGTTGTCCGATGTCTGATTCCTCACGAGCATTATATAAATCAATGAACCTACACCATTTTGGCAATACAAACCGATCTCTGCTTAATCGACGCAGGATAAGTGTATTATTACCGTACTGCTCCTTTAATTCTTCGTAGCACTCCTGCCAAACATCAGAAATAAACTTGACAAAAAGCATTACCAATATGTAATCTTTGTATTGAGAAGCATCGACAACCCCACGGAAGGTATCACATGCTTTCCATAAAATACCATTAATTTCTTCTTGGCTAATTTTTGTATCGCTCATACGGTAACTCCTTTGTTGATACGTTTATCTAACGTATTTTCAGTGAGAGATTCTTTTCTTCCGTATTTAATGCAATATATATTGCAGATTAAGCCCTACTCTGTCAATGCAAATTACAAAAATCAAATAATATTTGTTTATTACGTCTGAGGGGTACAATTTGCAATATCATATAAAGAAGATGTAGAATAAGCTTATGTTAAGACAAACACAGTTAAAAGAGATAGTTACGCAGGTACTCGATGAATATCAGGCTGATGATATCATTTGTTTGGATGTAAGGGGAACTTGTAATTTCACAGATGATCTAGTGATTGCAAGTGCTGGCTCGATTAGGCATCTGGCAACCTTGGGTGAGGCGGTTGTTATGGCTGTGAAGCGCACAAAAAGTGTTTGCCGTATTCAGGGACTTAAACAACCTGAATGTGGTTGGGTGCTCATTGATTTAGGGGATCTTATCGTTCATTTAATGTTGCCTGAACAACGCGAGTTCTACCAATTAGAAGCTTTATGGTCTGGCAGTGATGTTTCTTAGTGCGCATGTATTGTGTTTAAGCATCCTACAAAAGACTCAAAGATTTTTTTATCACGCTGGTGCTGGTGTTTGTTGTGGGTAGTAATTAGTTTATTGACATTGTTTGCGCGTCTCTACTATCTGCAAGTTAAAGATCATCAGTTTTATTTATCGCTCGCGCAAAAAAATCATTTAACACTGGCTTCACTTGTGGCAAAACGTGGTCTTATTTATGATCGCAATGGCGTTTTGTTAGCAGATAATCAAGCGATTTTTCGTATGGACATTATACCTAGACAAACGGATGGGCTGAAGGATACAATTCAACGATTAGGTCACTTTATCCAATTAGATGCACAACAGATTCAATCCTTCTATAAACGGGTTGGTAAACAGGCTGCATTCCATAAGATACCATTGAAGTTAAGGCTGGAAAATCAAGAAGTTGCAGAATTCATTGTTAACCAAGAGAATTTTCCAGGGGTTTATCTCAGTTCAAGTCTTACGCGACACTACCGCTATGACGATGCCTTAGCACATATAATCGGTTATGTGCAATCAGGTGTAGGAAAATCTGGACTGGAAAAAAGGTTGAATGCTTGGTTGCGTGGTAAAAATGGTCTTAAGCAAACTGAAAATAATGCAACTGGTAAGATGCTACATACACAAGTTCATACTCTGCCCACCGCTGGTTATGATGTTTATCTAAGCATTGATGTGAAATTGCAGGCTTTTATTCACCGCATAATGAAAGGCTTGCAAGGTGCCGTTGTAGTCATGAATCCACGAAATGGTGATATATTGGCCTTAGTTAGCCATCCCAGTTATCACGCAAATCCATTTGTGCAGGGTATTGACTCAAATACATTGAATATGTTGCAAAAACGTAGTGATCGCCCTTTATTTAATCGTGCTCTCAATGGGCAATTCCCCTTGGGATCGCTAGTGAAACCTTTTGAAGCAATTGTAGCCTTGGATCAAGATGTTATCGATGTAGAGAGCACGATTTACGATCCTGGGTATTTTCAATTGCCCAATAGCAAGCATATTTACCATGATTGGAATCCACGTGGGCACGGATGGGTAAATATTCGGAAAGCACTTACCGAGTCCAGTGATACTTTTTTCTATACTGTGGGGACAAAACTTGGTATTAATCGACTTTCTTGTGGCCTAGAAAAATTTGGCTTTGGTCAAGCAACTGGCATGCAATTTATGCAGGAATCAGCAGGTTTATTGCCAAAACGAAATTGGAAACAAGCAGCCTTAGGGGAAGCCTGGTATCCAGGTGATACAGTAAATACAAGTATTGGGCAGGGCTATTTCCTAGTAACACCTTTACAACTAGCCTATGCAACAAGTATTTTAGCAAACCGTGGAGAACGAATTACTCCCCGTTTGATCCTTAAGATGCAGTCTGCAGAAGGTCAGTGGTATACACAGGATATACAGAAACGAGATCCCCTTATCTTGAAGGATAGAGACACCTGGGAGACAGTTATCCATGCTCTGCAAGCTGTAATAAGCCATCCTCATGGTACAGGCCATCGTTTTGGTCGTGTACCCTATAGCATTGCAGCAAAAACTGGAACTGTGCAAGTTGTAGGACGCACTTATAAGTGGAAGCTATCAGATACACTGCCAAAGCATTTACAAAATCATTCCTTGCTTATTGCATTTTCACCTACAAATAAGCCTAAGATTGTTGTTGCAACGATTATTGAACACGCGCCACGTGCTATTTCGATAACCCGTTGTGTCATGGATTATTATCTATTAGGAAAATCTTGCCTATGAGTCGCTACCTCTCAACATCTTTATCACGTTTATACAACTTTTTATCTGTTATCAAGATGGACTGGCCTTTATGGTTTGCTATTAGCTTACTAAATATCATTGGGATTGCCTTATTATACAGCGGTTCGGATTATGCTTGGTTATTGGTCAAGCGTCAGTGTTTGCACATTTTTTTGGGACAATGCTTGTTCTTTATTGCTGCACAAATTCACCCTAGTCACTACGAGCGTTGGGCACCTTATTTCTATATTCTCAGTTTATTTTTATTGATGCTGGTACTGCTGTTTGGAACGATGAGTAAAGGTGCACAGCGTTGGTTAACCTTGCTGGGTTTTAAGTTTCAACCTTCAGAGTTACTCAAATTGAGCACACCGCTGATGTTAGCTTGGTATTTACATCGCTGTCATGTACCTGCTAAATTGAAAGAAAATGGGGTTGCTATTGTGATGATTGCACTACCAGTACTTTTAATTATCAAACAACCCGACCTTGGAACCTCTATTATGATTGCCCTATCAGCTTTATTTGTATTAGTGTTAGCTGGTCTTTCTTGGTATTTTATTGTATCGGGCATCGTACTTGCGTTCCTTAGTCTCCCCTTTGTATGGCACGGTTTACATGCCTACCAACGACAACGTCTGCTGACATTTTTACAACCAGATCGCGACCCACTAGGTCAGGGTTATCATATTATTCAGTCTAAAATAGCCATTGGTTCGGGAGGGCTTTTGGGTAGAGGTTGGTTACATAGTACACAATCAGAATTACATTTTCTCCCTGAACATGCGACTGATTTTATTTTTGCTGTATTTAGTGAACAATTTGGTTTATTGGGTAATATTCTTCTTCTGATGCTATTTTCTTTCATCACTATTCGTAGTTTAAGATTCAGTTTGCAGACGGAAAATTTGTTTTTTCGTCTATTTATAATTGGGGTTAGCTTAATTTTCTTCACTTCTGTTTGTATCAATATTGCCATGGTCTCTGGGTTATTGCCTATTGTGGGCATTCCTTTGCCACTGATCAGCTACGGTGGTAGTGCGTTGCTCACTTATATGATAGGATTTGGGATAATAGTTGCCATGGCATCTCATTCAAAAAATAGGCGGTGCTAACCTTGTTAAAAATGTGCTCAATCGTATTGCCATGCATGACTTGACTGTTATCTCTCAACAATCAAGGTTTATCAGAAGACTTATGCCCTTTTTACTCCTTTTAGCTGGTGGGCTAGCGATACTGGCCTTTGCCCCTTATCGATTGAGTATTTTAATTGTCATCGCTATGATGATTTTGTTGAATAGTTGGTTGTGTGCTCAATCTAAACGACAAGCTGGTTTATACGGTGCATTATTCGGTTTTGCTTATTTTGGTTTTGGTGTTTACTGGGTGTCGATTAGCCTCAGTTACTTCATCGGAATTTGGCCTGCTTGGCTAGCGACGCTTTTATTGATTATTGTGCTGGCTTTATTTCCTGCCCTAGTTGGCTATGTGCTAGGCAGTATTCCGATTAAACGGCGCTTAACCTTAAGCTGGTTTCTTTTTCCGATTTTATGGGTGTCTACCGAATGCTTGAGATCTTGCTTATTCGGTGGTTTTCCTTGGTTACTGCTTGGTTATACGCAGACTGATACATGGCTTGCTAAGTTTGCTACACTTGGCAGTGTGTACATGGTGTCGTTTATCCTATGTCTGATTAGCGTTAATTTTCTTGTACTATGGTATGGTCGCCGAAAGCAGCGTTGGCTCAGTCTGGCAGTTTTATTGATTATTGCTGCAGTAACAGGTGCTTTACACGTTGTAGCCTGGCCTTTACATACGAAAAAAACGCTGAGCGTCAGTATAATACAGGCTAATATTGAACTGAAACGAAAATGGCATATAGATGCATTGGAGGGTATTTTAGCACATTATCGAACACGCACCGAAAAAAATTGGTCAAGTGATATTATTGTATGGCCAGAAACAGCTATTCCTGTACCAGCCTATCGTTTACTAACTTATCTTACCTCACTTAATCGGGAAGCGACAAAACACCGTACCAGCCTTTTAATTGGCATCCCCACTGTACAAGAGGATACACAACGCTATTACAATAGCCTTCTTTTACTAGGAAAAGAGCACAGTATTTACCATAAACGCCATCTCGTACCTTTTGGTGAATATGTACCTTTCAAACCAGTTTTACGTTGGTTAGCTAAGTATTGGACGATTCCCATGAGTGATTTAGCCGCAGGTTCAGGCAATCAAGCATTGCTACCCATTTCTAATCATTTGTTTGTGGCACCCTTTATTTGTTATGAAATTGCTTACCCCTATGAAGTCACACAGAGTATGCTAGGGGCGAATTTGATTATTGTAATTACCGACGATGTGTGGTTCGGACATTCTGCAGCGTCAGCACAACATTTACAGATCGCACAAATGCGCGCACTTGAAAATGGACGTTACGTACTATTCGCAAGCAATGCAGGAGATAGTGCAATAATTGATGAATCAGGTTATATCAGGATGCGAGCAGAACTTGACAAGGCATATGTGCTATCTGGTAAACTGACAGCTTATGATGGGGATACACCTTGGGTTAGCTTGGTACGTAAATTCACGAAACTGACAGTAGGCCGAAGCCTGCCTATTGAAGACTGATATTCCCCATGTCTAAAGACAGGGGCTTTACGCTCATTTTTGGTAAGTTAAGCATGCGTGTACTTGGTATTGAAACCTCCTGTGATGACACAGGCGTAGCAATTTTTGATGCTACGAGAGGCTTATTGGCTAATTGTGTGCGAAGTCAAGCACGAACCCATGCACCTTATGGTGGTATTGTGCCTGAACTTGCCTCACGTGATCATATTCAATACCTATTACCCTTAATTAAACAAGTGATGCAACAAGCTGATAGCGACCCAAGCGAAATCACAGCAATTGCTTACACGGCAGGTCCTGGTTTAGTTGGATCATTAATGGTAGGTGCAACATTTGCAAAAACGCTTGCCTGGGCTTGGCAAATTCCTGCTATCCCAATTCATCATATGGAAGCGCATTTACTGACACCTTTTTTGGACTTAAAAACACAAATAAACTTCCCTTTTTTGGCTCTGCTGGTTTCGGGTGGGCATACAATGTTAGTTCATGCTAAATCTTTCGGCAGCTACGAGGTCATAGGTGAGAGCGTCGACGATGCTGTGGGAGAAGCCTTCGATAAGGTTGCAAAATTACTGGGCTTACCCTATCCAGGTGGTCCACCCTTGGAACGACTTGCTGAACAAGGAAATCCAAATGCTTTTCAATTACCACGTCCTATGTATCATCATACAACACTTAATTTTAGCTTCAGTGGGCTAAAGACATCTGTCATGCAGCTCTATAAAAAACAAGACCAACCTGTCAGTGATGCAGTAAAAGCAGATATTGCAAGTAGTTTTCAATGTGCTGCTATCGATAGCTTGCTACGTAAATGTGAAGTTGCTATAAAAAAGACCGCTGTTAAACGCTTAGTCATCGCTGGGGGTGTAAGTGCAAATAAATACTTACGCACACGCTTAGAACAACTTGCTAAAGCATACAGCAGTACTTTACACCTTACTGATTTAGCATTTTGTACTGACAATGGTGCAATGATTGCCTACACTGCTTACTTACAATTAACTAGATCTTATTATAAAAAAAGAAGCAGAGACTTGACCATTAAGGTCAGGACAAACTGGATAATTTCTGATAGCCACGATTTTTAAATGATTTGCAAAAAAGCTCTTCACCAACCATCTAAGCAAACTTTGCCCAAGAATAGTCTTTATTTAGAACAATAAAAACCTTGCATATAAGCGCGATAATTGCTATGATAGTTATTGATCGGTTGCTTTATATAAGAAAGCACTAAAGATCACAGCAATATATGGATTATAAAGAGGAAAAAATATGTTAATTCTGACAAGACGTAGCGGTGAATCATTGATTGTAGGTGATGATGTAAAAATTACTATACTCGATATACGAGGCAGCCAAGTTCGGATTGGTATCAAGGCACCTAAAGAAATTTCTGTTCACCGAGAAGAAATTTATGACCGCATTCAACGAGAACTTCGCAGTAAAGATAGCACAGATGATTTTGAAGACACAGATGATTTTGAAGATCCAGCGGAATAGTAAAACAAATAGCATATTTAACCTCTATCTATTTTTTATCAAGCTCGCCGTAAGACTTCCTCGTTCAGGTGAAGGATGTAAGGCTCTCTGCTAGTCGTACATCTCTCGTGATCTTCGGTATTCTGTTGACTGTTCCACAATAAGTTACAGTCTATTTCAGTGGCAGGGCATGCCGTGTTATCCCGTGGAGAGATGGCATTAGCTAATTCGATGAAGCAGGAATCTCTGGTAATGGGCGACCAATAACCAGCTTAGTAATAGGAATCCCCTTTCTTTAGGTAGGGGAGGATGTCAACTAAACTAATTAGTATCTGACCCACTTTTAGAGTGGGTCAAAAAGATACAGTACAGCAACTCAGATACACTTTTTTGTGCTTTATTTATGTAAAAATAAGCTAACACGCAAGAGATGTACTAGAATTAGGCTACTGACAGTGGATAATGCGAGGTAGGGATTATGGATAAAAAGCGTCCTAAACAAGAGAATGTTAATAAATACAAGGATCTGCTAAATAAAGGTGGCAATAAGAGGATAAAGATAGGCTGGAAGCACATTCTGCTTGTGGTATTGCTAATTGGCATGGGTGTCTACCTTACACCAGTAATTATTGCTGCTGGACTTATAGTTGGTATAGTAGTCGCTACCCCTATTGCAGGTATACTTGCCATCTTCGCTCCCATTGCCATTATTTACGCTTTCTACAAACTTTTACAGAGATTCAGACAAGGTTCAGATGAGAATGTGAGTGTACAGCTTGTTAATACTGATGCTACCACCAGTAAGCAGGATGCAAAAGTGACGCATCATACCGGTATGTATTCTACTTTTAATAGAAATAACTTAACTTCTGATGAATTTGCTGTTGAGAATAAGAACAAGCATGATGATAGTAATAAAAATCACACTCTACCACCAGTTGCTTTAAAACCTAATATGGAGGATACATACAGTAAACCAGTACAGGGGGTAAGTGTTTTAAGGATATATAACATATACCCTCCTAAAGGGGATACTACTTCAATGCCTGATAAGAGTACGAGTAGTCCGCTCAATAGATTGTTTAGAAGATAGGTAGTGGTAGATTCTGTAAGCTCACCACAAGTCCCCTCATTTAGTGGGAGGATGTAAGGCCTGCTAGTCTGATGTCTCTTGTGATCTCTGGTATTTTGTTGAATATTCCACTTGTATTTACTGTATCAATGATTTCTTACCACATTGAATACACTGCTGTAGAACCCTCTCAAATTCTTCTGGTGTACCTGGTTTAGTGATGACGCCTTGCATACCAGCAGAAATGCACTCCTTTCCATGACTGGAATCACTTGCATGCCCAGTCAATGCTATAATCGGTACTTGGCTAATACGATCCTTCATTCTTCGTATTTTTTTTGTGAGTTCAATACCACTTAAACCTGACATACCAATATCCATAAAAATTAAATGATACATCTTATTTTTTATCATATTGAGCACTTGCATAGCATTCGTTGCCAAATCGGTTGTACAACGAAATTCTTTTAAGATAAGTTGCAGACCAATAGCTGCCAGTTGATTATCTTCCACTATGAGAATGGAGGCTGTTTCTTTGCTTGGATCTATTCCTTGCGGAGCATTTGCAATAGCGGATGAAATTATTGGGTTGCTTATCTTAGTTCTATTTTTCTCTTTTTCCTTTTTAACATCATCGAGATCAGCAACAGTCAAAGGCACTGTTACGGTGAAAGATGAGCCTTTCCCAACTTCACTCTCCACTTTAATACTTCCAGACATCGAATTTAAATAGTTTTTCACTGCATACAACCCCAGTCCATAACCTTTATAGTTCTCTTCACAGGTATCAGTTAAGCGTGAAAAGTTATCAAAAATTGTCTCAAACTTATCCTCGGGAATACCGATTCCACTATCTTCAATAGTAATCCTTAACATAAAGCCACTACCAGGTTTATATCCTAATTTTGGGGGTATTTTTGGTTCAAGCACAACTCTTACAAAACCATTATTTGTAAATTTTAAGGCATTGCTCACCAAATTCAGTAAAATACGATTCAAAGAACTAGCACTACCTATTACATATTTGGGAAGCAAAGGATCACAGATGTAGTATAGCCGTAATCTTCGGCTATATGCCACAGGTGACAATAGCTGAATAATACCTTTAACCAATTTACTAAGGTGAAAAGGTTTTTTCAATTGACTTACTATCTCTTGACCAAATTTGATGATGTCTAGGATCTCATTACAGAATTTAAGCAGTTCATTGGTCGCATTGTACAACAGTTTATTATCTCGATCAGTCACGTTGATCAGTGTGTCAAGTACCTCACTAAGATCTGATCCATTCGGAGCGGTCCTAGCATAATTGCTAGACTGTTTTATGCTATTTGACATAGCCATTATACCAGCAATGGTGGTGCGGAGATCATGACTCATGTTGGCAATAAATACAGACTTGGCCTTGCTGGCACTCTCTGCCAATCCTTTTTCAATTCGTAATTGTTTTTCTAAGTTCTTTTGCTTAGTGATATCAACGGAGATACCAATAACACCACAGACTTTCCCTCTTTTATTATATAAGGG
>PIWD01000070.1 GCA_003354005.1 Gammaproteobacteria bacterium
TCAGCCGTGCCCATGTCGATTGTGTTATTTGTAATCGTTATAATAGCATCTGTATTTATACCTTGCCTTAAATAAATAAACGCATTACCCACAACACTATCAATTGTAAGATGACCCAGTGCCACATCAAGATCCGCAACCTCTATAACATTAGTGCCAAGCTCTGAATCAGCTCTTAGCGTCAGGTCACGGACTGTATTGTCGGTGGTTAGCTCTAAGACACTTGTTTCTGCATCAAAAGCATCTAATGCACCACCATCTGATAGTATCACAGTGAAAGTCTGGCCATCTCTTGTAAATATATGACGACCACCAGTAATCACCTGACCTACAGCCAGTTCCTTAATATCACCATCAACAATGATTCCATGCACAGCTATTATATCCGTATAAGCATCAATGAGTGCAGTGTCTAAATCTGCTTCATTATACACATCACGTACGTTTATTACTCTACCTGTACTATCGGTTAGAGGTTCAAACGCCTTGTGTGTTGGAACTGATACAAGGTCAACATCACGTAAGGCTGGATCTGCCATATGTCTTGCAACACCGTGTAATACTTTATGTGCCCTACCTAATGTAAAGCGGACTTGTGCACCCACATAGAAACGTGTACCACGTGGCTCATCATGCTGTATTTGTGCAAATAGTCTTAAATCATCCAGTACACCCAGTAATCTCTTCCCCATATAATCCTTATAATGGTATTCAACACGCGCCAATGAACCTTTTACGCTGTCAAAACCACTTCGATCAAAGTAGTAACCACCCAGATACCCGATGATGCCAGGTTGCCATTCATAACCAACTTCCAGGTCAACACCATATAAAGCAACATCCTGACCTTTGCCGAAGTATATGTTGCGATAAGCACCGTTTGTTTGTATTTGCGTAGCGTTAAGTGAGGAATCGTCTATTACTGTCTGCCCAACTGGGATATAGGCATTACCGCCCACAAACCATTTCTGTCGCCAGTACTCACCACCAAGGGTGATTTGGCTGAAATAATGCCTATTTTCTGATCGCTGATGATCATAAAATACATACAGCCCACCTAAACATTGCTTGATCTGATTGAACTGACGATATCCTATCCCAAGATTACCTTCCCAAGAAGGCCCTGTTTTGTCTAGCCCACGTATATCAATATAGTAGAGTGATGAAGCTGATTGCGCTCCATGAACAGGCAAAAAAGCATTGATCACACCAGCAGTCCTAGGACGCTCAGAAAAATAATAACCACCTATGCTGAGATAACTATCCCAGTAAGATGGCAAGGTTGTTTTTGCCAATAACGGTGAAGAGGCTAATATTGTTGCTAATACAAGACCTTTCCCTACAAATGTGCCCTTCACTTTTATTTCCCTATATTAATTTTTAAACTATACAACATCACTGCAAGGCAAATAGATATTACACCCAACTAGCATACAAATGTTCATACAAATAACACCTACAGCAACATTCGCTGATAGTTGCATCTTTACTAGCTTTTGATAAGCCCGTCATCACGTATCTTACACATCAGGGAGCACAAGTCAATCTTCTTCATCTGGGATAATCACAATGCTCCCCGCACCTTCATCCCTCTCAACAGTTACATCACCACCTTCACCCGTCCCTGTATTAGCCTCTGACAAGGTTATACTCTCAGATGATGGGTCATTGGGATGCGCAACAGTGATGGAGATAGAACCACCTCCTTCATCTGTTGTATTAAGGAGAATGTCAGCACTGCCAGCACCTATAAAGGTATTATTGTAGAACTTCTCTATATCGATTGTAGCTTCATTCGCTGACTCCACAACCATAGTATAGTCTGAACTGCCAGTCAGCGTATTCCCGTAAAAATCTGCAATCATCATGCTGCCCTCTGAACTGCCTCCTAAGCGAACAGCCCTGTCACCGTTGAAAATATTATTATAAATACCTGAATTGAAAACAATTGAAGCATCTGAACCTACATGGAAGTTGATACCATCCTCAACTGCAGTAATGGTATTACTATAGAATCCATCAATCATTACACTTCCATCATTATGTGAGTCAATATCAACACCGTCTTCACCAGCAGTAATCGTATTATCATAGAATCCATCAACCATTACATTTCCATCAATATGTGAGTCAATATCAACACCGTCTTCACCAGCAGTAATCGTATTATCATAGAATCCATCAACCATTACATTTCCATCAACAAGTGAGTCAATATCAACACCGTCTTCACCAGCAGTAATCGTATTATCATAGAATCCATCAACCATTACATTTCCATCAGTACTTGAATTAATATCAACACCGTCTTCACCAGCAGTAATCGTATTACCATAGAATCCATAAATTGTTATACTTCCACCACTATGTGAATAAATATCAACACCGTCGTCATCAGCATTAATTGTATTACCATGGAATCCATCAATCGTTACACTTCCACTATCATCTGAGTCAATATCAACACCATCGTTACCAGCATTAATTGTATTACCATAGAATCCATAAATCGTTATACTTCCACCATTACGCGAATCAATATCAACACCGCCATAACTGACATCAATCGTATTGTCATGTAGTCCATTGGGGAGGTCTATCTCACC
>PIWD01000127.1 GCA_003354005.1 Gammaproteobacteria bacterium
AGCAAACGGGCGTCGCGGCACCCAATCCCGCGGATTTTCGCGAAATCCGTCGGGTCGACGATACACACCACCGAAACGCCGCTGAACTTCGTGGGGCACTTTTCAGCGCGTTTTCGAGGGGCGTTTCTCGCCCGCCGCAGGCGCGGTCCGAAACAAAAACGACGCCGCGCCGTCAAAATCGCGGGGTTTCGGGCAAAACGCCGGTGAACTTCGTGGGGCACTTTTCAGCGCGTTTTCGGGGAGCTTTTCTTGCCCGCCGCAGGCGCGCTCCGAAACGAAAACGACGCCGCGCCGTCAAAATCGCGGGGTTTCGGGCAAAACGCCCACAGCGCGCGCCTTGAGACGCTCGCGCCCGCCGTGGTCGAAACCGGCGCGGCGGAATTCCTGCCCGGACGATGCAGACGGACTCGCGAATGCGTGCGCGGACTACGGGGGAGCGGGGCCGGCTTCACGCTCCCGCGGTTCCCTGGGTGTGCTTTTTCTCGGGCGGAAGACCTCGTGCGCGCCGAAGCAAACGGGCGTCGCGGCACCCAATCCCGCGGATTTTCGCGAAATCCGTCGGGTCGACGATACACACCACCGAAACGCCGCTGAACTTCGTGGGGCACTTTTCAGCGCGTTTTCGAGG
>PIWD01000040.1 GCA_003354005.1 Gammaproteobacteria bacterium
TAACCAAATCGACATAATCACTTTCTCTGAGACGGAAAATTGTTTTAATATATCCAGGAACGTCCTTTCCCCATTTGAAGGCATGCTCATAAGGATCAAGTTCTTCGCCTTTCACTTTACGCAGCAAGTTTACATCTTTTTCATTGGGCGAACCCGGTTTTATTGGTTTCTTCGGAAGTTTGGATAATGTCATTTTCTTAAAATGTGAGCTGATGATTCAATTGCACCTGCGCTCGTTTGTTTGATAAATTTGGCTTTTTGTTGTAACTCTTTGATGTTTTGAGCACCCGCGAGAGATAGGCCACTGCGAATGCGCATTTCTATTATATCCAAAATATCCTTAACTGATCCTTTGTAAGGAATTTTTGTAGAAACTCCTTCAATCGACCGCACCGAGCCTCGCCAACCTTCTTGCGCTTCTCTCGAAGCCATCCCTCTGTAGAATCTATATTCTTTTCCATCGTCAGACTGACAAAAGGTGGTTGATCCAGGTGCTTCATCTGTGCCTGCGAGCATTGAGCCCAGCATTACAAAGTCAGCACCGGCGGCAAGGGCTTTAACGATGTCACCCGAGTTCTTGTGGCCACCGTCTGAGATTATTGGGGGATTTCGCCATGTCAAAAGAGGTATTTTCTCTTTTGCACAATCCATGACCGATTGCAAAGTAGGCACGCCATGACCTGTTTGTGTTCGCGTGGTGCAGAGACTGCCGCTGCCGACGCCGATTCGAACAACGTCAGCTCCCCATTCTGCCAGATCTCCATAAGCTTGTGCAGTAGCTATGTTACCAGCAATAAAATGAATGTTATCTGCGCTGTTGGCACGAAGAAACTTTAAAGCGCGTTTCACATTAACATGGTGCCCATGAGCAACGTCTAAACAAAATATCTTCACCCCCTTCCAAGCCAAGCTGCAAAAGCGCTCATAATAATCCCCTGTGACACCTATTGCGGCTCCGACCTCTCCAGTGATCGCGGTTAAATCATTAAACCTTTTAACCATATCCACTTGCTCTTCAATCGAACAATATCTGTGAAGAATACCCAATCCACCACGCGATGCCATAGCAGCTGCCATTTCTGGACCACAAACAGTATCCATCGGTGCAGCTATAATTGGAATTTCGAAATTGAATGGTCCCATGGCAACTGATAGATCTACATCATCACGACTTTCTATCTCTGAATATTGTGGCTCTAATAGAACATCATCAAAACTAAGCGCTTTTTTCATTTGCTCTTTCCTTTAAATCATCAACAATTTCTTTTGCTTTATTCCAGCATGGCGGACAAAATAATTTAACCACCTCTTCCTTCTCTCGGACAGTCACAAACCACGAGTTAACCATTTCTCTGTCAGTCTTATCAAAAGGAGCATAGCAATTCAGGCAATGATCAGGAATCATTTCAAAGAGCATCTTTTGTTCTGTTGACTTCTTTTTGATACTCTTAACAAAGTTTCTTGCATTATTTCGTCTGAGTTTTCTTTTGAAGTTGCTCATAATGAATACACATAGAGTGTTTTACTAACAAATACTTCTTCGATAAGGGGTTTAACTAATTTCCAATCTCCACCAGCTAAGCCACAACCAATTCGTGGTATGCCAACTTTTGGCCATTCATCATATTTTGCTTCAATGTCTTCCTTCATTACTTCCAAAGCCGACACCAAAGCATCTTCGTCAAGGTGCTTTCCACGTCCATACCTGTACTGAGTATAAAGATTATAAATTGTCACTGCGCCCAGATCAACTGCCGTAAAAGTGCCTAATTTTTTAGCATCCCCGCGCTTCGTAAGAAAGTCAATATTAAAAGCCATTGGATGTTTATATTTTATTTGCACAGCTATTCCGGCTCCCATATTACAAAAACAATTGCAACCATGAGCAATAACCTCACAATCAGATTCTAATAAATCACCTTGTAATTCAATAATCATTTCCTCTCCATTGCAAATAAATAAGGTCTGTTATGTTCACCATTAAAGACAATAACAGCCGATGGGAAGGGCGCGGATGCAATTGCTTCCCCATCTATCAAAAACTTCAAGCGACCCTTTACAAGGTGGATTTCTGCTGCTTTCATACAGTATTCATGCCAATACTGCGTATCTGTGCGAACAGGAATCAAACACACAACGGTTGTGTCTCCTTGCAAAGATTCTTCGTAGGCTTTCTTAAGCCAAGTTGATATTCCACGTCCATATGGTGGATTCATAAAGACTTTGTTCCCTACCCACGATTGCGTTAAGCCGTCTTCCTCTTCTGTGAAACATTGCTTACATTTTGCGGTGTTGACTGTAGCACATGGATCCAATGTAAACTTGCCGAATCTCCTTTCGAGGAGATTGAAGAATTCCGGTGGTGTCTCCCAACTTGTGTCTGTAGAGCTGAACATTGTTTGTTGAGTTTCTTTGTTCATTTGCCCTCGCTCAATGAATAAAAATTCATGATAGCTGGGATTTTCTTTATTGAGCCCTCACTTGTTATGACAGTTAGCTCATTGTAATAGTGAACTGTGTCTTGTATTTCATAATACACATTATTAGGCTCTGGTATACGCAATATCGCATCCAAAACCCCTCTTCTCTCTATGTCACCAACCACGAACAAGAAATCAGACTTTGAAGCATCAATAATATTCTCTTCAAGTTGCGCCAAGGCTCTGTTTCTATGACGCCAGGTCATGGCCTCACGGAGATGCTGCACAAAAAAGCTAGGTTGTTCAGAATGAATTTTTAATAAATCTCCCAATTTCGCACTCCGACCCATTATCGTCTTCATGAATCCCCCGTTGAGCCCAAGGAGCCTTCACCCCGCTCTGTTGGCATTTCGTATACACTATCATCTTCAGCCTCTTCAAAGTCACATGTCTCAACTGGAATTAAGACTATTTGTGCAATCTTTTGCCCAGGATCAATGGTCTGAACTTCGGAACCTATGTTATGAAGATTCACAAAAATCTCTGCATCATATCCACTATCAATAACACAAGCACCGACGACAAGACTCTTTTTCACTGCGATGCCAGATTTGTTTTTGACTTCGAGCATGAAGCCCTCTGGGATACCTACTTTAATTCCCGTTGGAATAATTGAGCTGCAGCCACCTGGGATGCGGAGGTTTCGAATTCTTAATGGGTTCTGTGGCCCTGAGCCCCATGAGAAATAAGCTTCGCCATATTTTGTCTGGTCTAGAATTGGGCAGAAGAAAACATCTGCGCCAGCGTCTGTTGGATAAGCACGTTTTGGAAGTTTTGCGTCTGGTCGAAGTTTGTGTACTTTTAGATTCATTCATTCTCCTTTTGTCTTTCAATCTTTCCAGTGAAGATCAGAACATCGGTATCCCCGACTCTTTTGGTTGGCCACTCGCCTTTAGATTTTCGCTTAGGTCTTGGACGTGGCGGGATGGGCTTTTGGGGGCTTGATTTTGATAAGCCGCCTGCGGAGTCTAAGATGGTTGGCTTGGATTTTATTTGCTTGATTTTGTTGTGCCTTATTCTTTTCTTGCGAGCCGCTTTAAGTAAGCGCACAAATAAAGATGAAAAGATATAAAGCAACGACAACGGCCATAAAAGACCAATAAAAAAGACATCAAAAGCAAATTCTGCAACGCGATCTAAATCAAGCTTCTCTTTTTCATCAAAAAATACATAATATACAGCTCCGTATACAAAACCCAAAACCACAAAAAAGCCACCTATGGAAAAAAACACATACTCACTCATTTTTTCACCTCAAATCAATGATTTTTATTTTTGCTTTAGTTGCTTGCCTAAACATATTTGTTGATCCGGGTCCGCCCGGGAAGACCACCACAAGATCCGGCTTGCTTTCTTCGAGCATTTGTTGATTCCTGATCGGTCCTGCAGCTTTGCCGTGTATATGCCAATCTGCTTTATATTCTGTTTGTGGCATGTTGTGGTTATTCGCCCATGTTTTGGCCAGCATATCTGCGCCCGTCGCTCCACCTTGAATGATGTGAGTTATTTCAACTTTTTCTTGGATCTTTGCCATGCAGTATTCAAAATATTCAATATCTTCTTTGACTCGTTGCTGATCTGCTTCACTCAAGCAATTTTTGTCATATCCAAACCAACGCCCGCCAGCGATTAAAATTTTCAATCTAATTCTGCTCCAATCCAAGAACTATGTTGCCAATCCAGCGTCAAGATTTCAACAACTCCATTAACTTGATTAACAATCATTTCTGTCGTTGTTGACCCAACTTTTGACAAACAAAAAATTATTAAACCTGCAGTATCGGTGTATAAGTCACCTGGCTCTAAGTCTCCAAACAACTTAACATCTTTCGCAACTTGATTCATACCAACAGTCTCCACTTTTTGTTAGTTGGGCCACTCGAACTTAGCCCCCATTTTTCATTGTAATTTGGCAAAATCACATATGGCTTATGGAGCTCGATTCGATCCATGTCCAATCGGATACCCCAACAACGAATTTTAGAAGTTCCGAAGTTTGTATCTGTCAAGTGAACCTCATAATAATCTCTGCCTTTTTTAGTTTTCTTCACAAGAACAGCTTTGGGGATTCCCCAGCACACGCCAAGTTCTTCATCATAATCTGACACTGGAGGGATCTCTTTTTCTTCCAGCAAGGCGTGAATTGCCTCTGGTAAAACCAAGTGTAGTGGATAAATCCCACTGAGATCTATTGAGAATTGGATTCTTTCTTCTTCTGTGAATGAGCCCATGCCAAGATATTTTTCTATATTTTCAAGAAGTTTCTTTTCTGTCTTCGGTCGATCATGCACGCAAGCTGACCAGAAGTGCTTGTCACCTTCGAAACGGCCATCGATCAAATTATCCAGGCCACCGGCGCAACATAATGCATGCAGCACACGTTTGTTGAGTTTGTTGTACCTAATATCTTCGTTAAACAGCAGTTCTTCTATCGTGTTAAACGGTCTATTATTTATGATCTCATCAACGGCAGTATCCCCACAGCCTTTTATTGCGACAAATGGCTGAATGAGTGTTTGACCATCTGCGGCGATCTCCCATTCGTTGCTTGATTTATTAATGTGCACTGTTTGAATTTTGAAACCATGTTCGCGAACGAGGGAAATGTGTTTCTCTCTGTCATTGTCTTTTGTGTGATCGAGGAAAGCGGCACACCATTCAATTGGATAATAGTGCAAAAGCCAGGCGCATTGATAAGAGATGATGGAATACGCCGTTGCGTGGGATAAATTGAAGCCATATCCTAAAAAGTACTTAAACGATTGCCACAACTCTTCTGCAGACAGTTCTAACATTCCCTTATTGATACAACCCTCAATGAACCGCAGTTTGATGTCATCAAGCTTCGCTTGCTTAACCTGATCAAGTTTCTTTTTGACAAGAATCTTTCTTAGGAGATTCCCTTCGTCAAGAGAGATATCTCTGCCAAGCTTATGTGCCAACAGTGCGATTTGTTCCTGGAATACAAGATACCCTGATGTTTCTTCTGTAACCTCTCTTACTATAGGGTGCGCATAATCAATTGATTCTGGGCATCGACGCCTTGCAAGCAGCCCTTCGTGGACGCCAGCAGAAATGGGACCTGGTCTGTAAGTACTTGTCACAATTGACAAATCAATTATACGATTTGGTTCAATCTGAACACAAAATTTAGCTGCTCCATCACTTGTGAATTGAAAGGTTCCAAGGAAACGACCTTTTTGAAAAATATTTTCCCAAACGGCTTGATCCTCTAAATCCAAATTTTCTGGGCTTAATGTATTTTCATAATAAGATCTAATCTGATGAAAAGCTGGATTTATTACTCCGTAATGACGTTTCAGAATTCTTTTTATTGCTCCGCGGAACATCTTTAAAGTGTCCAGGCCAAGCTCATCAAATTTGATAAACCCCATTGACTCCAGCTCTTCTTTCGCGTATGGAGTTTGTATAACACCCTTAGAGCGGATCAGCGGCATCCACTCATTTAATTGTTCCCCGATAACGAGTCCGCCGGCATGTCTTCCCGTAGCCTTTCTTTGACCGGCCACAACTTCAGCAAACTGATGGACTTCTGGATTTTCCTCAATGAATCTTAGATAGCTATCGGAATATTTCTTGTATTCTTTTAAGTTTGGCTCATAAGCGCCTGCAGTTATTCCTTTTTCTTCTTTAGCCTTAGAGATAGCTTCAAAGTCCATCTTTTTTGTTATTGCGTTCACCTTGAAAAATGGTAAATCAAGTAACCTAGCCACGTCCTTAATAGCTGATTTGGGCTTCAAGGTATTGAAGTTACTAACGGGAATCACCCTGTCTTCACCCCATTCATTTACTAAGATCTCTTTAGCCTCCATTGGGTTTTCCCAGTCAATATCTGTATCAGGATAATCAGTCGCATCTCTTCTGAGGAACCTTGAGAACTGCAATTTATACTTTATTGGGTCCAGCTCAGAAAATCCCAAAACATATGACACCAAAGAACCTGGCCCGGAGCCACGACCCACACCAATGAGCTGCTCTTCTTTTATTCTATCAACTATCGCCTTAGTGGTCAGAAAGTATTTAGAGAACTTTCTATCCTCAATTATGCTCAATTCTTCCTTTAATCGTTCAACATATTCTTTTTTTGTATGCAGCCCTTTGTCAGTCAAGCCTTTGAGGGCAAAGGTCATTAATGCTTCGTCAGCAGTCTTGCCTACAGGCACAACAAAATCAGGAAGCCTTATTGTATTATCTGGCCAGAAGCGCTCTATTCTATTAAAGGCGACCTCATGGGCTTTTTCGATCGATTCACGAACAACATCTGAATCGTAAATCGCGCCCGTTCTTTCGGATGCTACTTGATAAGCATCCCACATTTGATCGCCGTTCTTGGGATATAATTCATAACCCACTTCGTTGATAGATTCAGGAAGCTGAAAATTATCAACGTGCTTCTTGTTGGGGCGCAACGCATTATACAGCAACCTGTCCCGCCACTTCTCCGGTGCAGAATAATGACTATCCACGGTTGATATCAAAGGCAACCCTAATTCATCATGGAGTTTTATGATAAGTGTATTAAGGATCTGCTGCTCGGGAATATTATTCCATTGCAATTCGCCATAAAACCTATCACCAAAAATATCAATGAACTTCACGACAAGGTCACGCATGCTTTGAAGCATGGCTTCTTCTCCGCTCTCCAAGTTTTCCCACATGCAACCCGACAGGACGCCGCCAAGGCAAGCTGAACTTACAATAAGACCCTCGTTATGTTCCTTAAGCATCTCGAAATCCATTCTGGGATATGCATAAAAAGCTTCATCTTTATGAGATGCTGAAACGAGCTTAAATAAGTTTTGCAAGCCCTTTTGGTTTTGAGCAAGGACCAGCAAGTGCCTTGTCCTCCGAAGTTTATTTTTCTTTTTTCCTTTGGAGGCAGCCTCATCCTCCGCCTCGCCCGCCCCATCATCTTTCTTCGTCTTCTTCTTTCCTGCTGTGGCTGCCTTGTAATCCTCCCGCCAATCTGCGATCGAAGGAAGGAAATAAGCTTCTACACCATAAATCGCTTTGAAATCACGACCAGATTTGTTCATCTTTTTTGCATGTGCAACCTGTAAAGCAAGGCCATTGCAATTACCATGATCTGTCAAAGCCATCGCCGGCAGACCGTTAGCCCAAGCATAATCCATGTGCTCTGCTGGATAACCCAGCGCGTCGTAAGGTGACCCAGCAACAGAATGAGCATGAAGGTTTACGAAAGGAATTATTGGTTTTACTCTGTCAGTCATCTTCTTCTGCTTCCTCCTTGTTATCCTCATCTAGCTCCGTCATCCCCAGCTCTGCGAACTCCCTATAGGACAATAGCTCTGTGCTCGGACGTTCTAATTCATGGTCAGATTGGTAAAACCTCTTTAAGCCTGCCCAAGAATCAATCCTATAATACCACGGCAATTCAAGCACAGTGTTCTCTGGGTCTTCGATCGCTGCTGTACTAAAAATAAAATCTAGTGGAAAGAAACGACCCGTGAATCTTTCATCACCTCGGGGACGAGAATCCGTTGAATTGTCACGAATTGTTCTATAATATCGGCTCCAATCTTTTGCATCAAACGAGAAGCCCAAATACTCTCCGTCCCTAATGGTCTTACCATTATGTCTCAGAAACACTTGGTTGTTATCACATTGTTGCTTTAATAATACACGAAAGGGGCGAACCAGGTAAGGATCATACAAGCCGTAAGGGAACGCCACATAATACCTCTTGGGTGTTATCCATCGGCTCATTCTCTCAGAAATTCTGAAAGCCTGAAGGGCACCCCAGAGGATACTCCAGCCGTAACTGTCCCTTTTCCACCAATCTTTCGGATGGATTGGAACATAATAAATCGGTATAACTCGCCGGAAAGTCGTGCGTCGCACTTTCTTCGGGTCATAAACATACTCGCCGAGGACGTGTCGAATCAAAGGTTGCATATCTTCATTGCATACAACCCATATTGAGTTGCAACCTGCTTGGCCACATTCCACAACTGCTCTTTCCACGGCTGTATACTTTGGACCAATTGGTTGCAAACAATCATGCCACACAAACCCAAAATCACAGTCCAAATTGGCCACTGGAATAACGCCGGCCATATGCCTTATTCTTGGGAAAAGGGGCGATCTCACAAAAGATCCCCCAGTGCTGCATGATTCATGAACTTTATATTTTCTGTGTCTTCAAACACAATGGGGTCCTTCACTATTAAAATCTCTCTTTCTTCGGGGATGCACTGTATTAGTTTACGAAATTTCCTGTCTTTCCACCGACCAAGGATACCTGCCTCTTCAAAGACATCTCTCAGTCTAAGCTGTAAATAAGCACCTGAAAAATCACCTGAGTTGATTTGAGCTTTCGTTAAATGCGACACAGCCATTGATCTGTAATTGCCATCCCTGAAAATTTCTGATATGAAGAAATCATCAGTTTCAATATATTGAGTTTTGTAAGATGCGCTCTTTTTTATTGCAATCCAATCAAGAACTTTGTACTTGTTGTTTCTCTTTCTTTTACTATCTGCGAGAATTCCGTGCACGTCCTTATGCTCAAATATAACCAAATTTGAAAATCTAATTTTGTAGTAGCGCCGATATGTCATAACTTTTAAGATGTCTTTATCTATTCTGACTTCTTCGACTAAACCCCCAAACAGATTTCTTCCTCGCATTCCCTGCGCTAGCAACAAATAGTTCCAAATATATTCGATGCGTTGGCCAAAGATCTTTTGCTCACCTTTTGATGTTAACAGCTTTGTTGGTGTGTTTTCAAGCCCGAAATGGCTCAAATCCCAATCTAGCTCTGCATACTCAAATATATAAGGGATTCTATGATTGACAAGAACTATTGGTAATTCTTTGCTATAAGCATAGAGCAAAGACCTTACATCGGAACCAACAACAACAGTGTCATATTCATAGATATGGTTCAACAATGGCGTCATAAGTTCTCTTCAATTTGATAGCTTTGCGCAGGACCCTGGTTGCGTACCTCATACCCTTAGCTCGCGATTCGTCTTCTTGACAACCCCTTTGGCCGGCATTGTAATAACACAATGCCGTATGCAAGCTCCTTTCTCTAAAGATGCTATATTTGTGATGATGCAAAATTTCAGCCCCAACCCAAATCGAAACAAACGGATCCTTTAATTCTTTGCAAGAATATGGAACGTACTTCGGCTTAACTTGTGTCAAACCACACTCACCGTCAGCACCAAGCGCATTGGGGTCCCATTT
Source organism: Gammaproteobacteria bacterium (assembly GCA_003354005.1). GTDB lineage: Bacteria > Pseudomonadota > Gammaproteobacteria > PIWD01 > PIWD01 > PIWD01. The sequence goes on from PIWD01000040.1 coordinate 9,717, forward strand.
ACTTTCGTGGGTTATAAGTGATAACAACACCACATCTTCAATGCTGTAATATTCCGCGGCAGCCAAGGCTGCTGGTATATATTCACAAGTTTTGTTCGTGCTTGACATATCTGACGAAATCATTGCAATACACATTGCAAATGCGTAAAGGTTCATATTAATCCTCTGTTTCTTTGTTTATTTGTGTCCACCAACGAGCATTAAAACTAAATTTTGACGTAACAAAAACACCAAGCTGGCCGATCCACAACGTGCATCCTTCTTGGTTTAAGATAAACCTGAACTTGTTTGTTCGACCAGTCTGGCCGTTGGCACCTAACCAAAATTGCTCCCCAAAGAACAAATCACCCGGCTCAGTTTTGTGATATATGCTTTTTGTGGTAAGTGACAACGATATCTCCGTTATTTGATTCTGTTATAAAGACCTTCTCAGAATCAATCGATTTTGTTTTGAATTTTCGTATAATTTTACGATCAGGTAATACTTTTTTGAGAATATTCTCAAGAATCGTCATATTGCGCTTAGTGACTTTATAAGTCTTGAATTTCAAAAGAGCCTTTTTTAACTCTTTGATCTTTGAAGTTGGAACTTTCAATAAAAGATTTGGAATTCTTCATTTAAGCTTCTCAAACCCATGTTATTTTCTTTGAGAAGAGGAGGCAAGTCTTTTATTGACTCAGTTAGAAAAACCTGAAACAAATGTGTCGGAATTATATTCTCAAACTTTGCAAGTTTCTGACCACTCTTAGAATAAAGATACGCCTCATCTTCCTTGCCCTCTTTTAAGAGAAAGTCTGT
>PIWD01000008.1 GCA_003354005.1 Gammaproteobacteria bacterium
ACCCAGTTGCAAAGGGAAGAGCTTGATCTTTGGTTGATCGAGCAACGCAGGTTGGCTTATGCTGAACAAAAAAAGTGCCAATGGGACAAAAATTTCAACCGTGACCCTTACGAAGGATGTTCAGGCGGAGCAGTGACATATTCTTTTACTCCTACTAGTTTGGGGATTATATTACGAGTGAAATATGCTATGACTGGGGCGGAGATAGACTTAACTGACTATGGATCTTGGTGATGAAAGAAACATCCTTGCAACAAGCGGCACAGATAGTCCAAGCAGTTTTGGACGCGGGGTTGCCGTTCGTCAAGCTTGTGCCAGTTGTCGATGGTGGCTTTTCTGTTGTTCTTTCTGAATATCCGTTTCATGTTGATATTGAAGTGACTGACGAGGGTGATATTGTGTGGGCTGTATCATCCAATGGAGCAAATTATGTTTGGGGTCTTGACTCAATAGAAGCTCTACCTGAAGCATTGAGAACGATAAAATTATATGGCAAGCTCGGCGGATGAAGTGCATAAAATGTCATCGCGAAGCAACAATGGACGCTCCAGAAAATTATTGTGACTTTCATTGGTTTGATTGGTGGTACGAAGATTTATCTTTCTGGGAGACCATCAAGTTTTCTGGTGTATTCCCACCTAAATTCTTTTGGAAGTATGTCTTCTGGAAGTTGTTTTGGGGGAAATAGAGGGTTTATGTCGATTGTGAAACTGACGTGAGAGAGGATTACTTTGGAAAAGATGATTAAAAGACTGCGGGGCATTCCGTTTGTGCACGCAGTTTATACTACTTGGTATTCAAATGTTTATGTTATATTTGCGCTGGTGGCTGAGCACAGAGATGATGTTTACGATGCAATTATTCAAATTGAGGATGATTTTGATCATCTTGTTGGAAATATTCCATATCAAATAAAAGTAAAGGCTCATCAGGGACGAAAATTCGATCAAGTAGTTCCCAGCAATGCGCAGATGATGTTATGAGCGAATCTCGAAATACTGAGCGGCGCGCAATTTTGGATGAAATTTTCCTTCGAATTGATAATAAGTTTCATGAGGGCAAATTTAAGGAAGTAGATGATGAATTGCTCACAGTTGATATTGAGGGCTCTTCTACAAAAGTATTAATCGCTTGGTTGATAATTACTTTTGCAGTCAAATCTAAACTTTCAAATCGCTCTATTTTGTTTTCGCGAATAAAAGAAAAGTTTCTTAGAGATGAACCAGATAAAGTAGAGGGTTTGTTGCAAGGATTAGAGGGTTGTCGGTGTGGACCGCATAGACACTGAAAATGTCTTGGGATCAGTTTAAATCTGGTACAGCCCACACAAAAAACTACATGTAAGGGCGTGTGGTGGAATGGAATACACATTGGGCTCAAAACCCAACGGGGGCAACGCAGCCTCTTGCAAGTTCAAGTCTTGCCACGCCTACAAAAAAATAACACAAGGAGCGAACAATGGAGCGATTCGAGCAAGTAACAACATCAGCGGACTGGCCAGATGTCCCTAAAACTCCAACAGATGGAAATTGGAAGCCTATCAACCAAACTTTTATGTGGTGCAACGAAGGCCAGCCAGTGCCTGAGGTTAAGCCAGAACATTCAAGGGTGACATGGCGGCAGTTCATTTGGTGGGTTCGTGACAACGGATGATTGAGCTGGAAGTTATTGACTTAGAGGATGTAGCTTCAAAAAAGATAGTTAGTTTCGACGAATCAATTGTCGCGGACTATAAAAATAAGCTTGTTGAGGTTTTGTCAGAAACTTTTGATGCAGTTGCAAAGCTAGATGAAAATAACGCCGTTTATCTTGATGATAAGTTGACATGGGTGGCATTGCCCCCCGATAATCTTTTGTCAAGGTTAGTTTTCTACGCAGGCGATAACAAATCAACTTTTCTCCAGGAATTGACAAATTCTCTTGTGCAAACTATAAAAGACACAAGAACGATTATTGGGTGACAACATGAAATATAAAGATGTTGTGGTTGGTCAGCAATATGAGCTGAGAACCAATTTGAGATTTGGCCAAAATGGACCATTTTACGACAACCCAAATCTCAATAATTGTTTGGTCTGGGCACCAAATTATAGTAACATAAGAGAGAGTGATAGCATTCGGGTGTATTCCGGTCAAATTTTGGTTTGTGTTCGTAAGGTCAACGGAGAAACTCGTTATGAGTTAGTTATTTCTCCCGTCGACGAGCTCGGCGGTTCTCGTGGCCGAAGGGTGAAAGAGCATTTTCAAGGCGTTCAGGTATCCATACGCAATCATGGTGTAATAAAGCCTCATGGTTCTCCGTTGCCGCAACTTACAAATCGAGAACATCGCCTTGAACAGATGAAGGCCAAGGTTAAGGCAACTCAGGAAGAGCGTGAAGATCTGGGGCAAAGGCTTGAAGAATTGACAGATAATTTGGTTCAGTTGAAGCACAATTTAGAAATGCTTGAAAAATATGAAACCGATGAGGAAGAATTAAAAGATGCGGTTGCTCAAGCATTAGCTCGCGGTGCAACCCCAGAGGCAATTATGAAAATCATGAAAGAAAAGCAGAGTTTGCTTGGGAACGTGAATTAAGCAATAACGCCTTCGCCCGAGGATGGGACTGAGCGCTTCTAACGCTTAAGATTGGCTTCGATTGCCGACGAGGGTTTATGTTATGCGTAGTTTAAGAGTAAAACACAACCGGCAGGTTGAGACCCTGGTTCGTAACCAGGCGTATGGCAAATGTGGTGGCTGTAGCTTAATTGGCAAAGCGTCGCCCTGTGATGGCGGAGGATCTGGGATCGTGACCCAGCAGTCACATTTTGGATCATAGATTGTGGTATTGGCAATAACAATTTAGTGGCTTTACAGTTGAGACATTGAAGAATTGCCAAACTGTAGGTTTCTCAACTCCTACGACCTAACCAGAGGGATAAATCTGGTATTTGCCTTGATGGCGCAAATGGAGACGCGCTAGATTTAGGATCTAGTGGGGGAAACCCCGACTGAGAGTTCGAATCTCTCTCAAGGCACTTGACAGGATGTAGCTGATGGTGGTTGTAGCACTGCATTTGGGATGCAGAGACGAAGGTTCAATTCCTTCCTTCCTGACGAAGAAAGCCCCCGCCCAAGGACGGACTGAGCGCTACGAACGCTCAAGATTAGCTTCGATTGCTAACGGGGGGCTTAAAATGCTTGACTTTGCAGTGAGCATGTGTTAGAGTCAGTCGGAAACCGTAAAAGGAAATCATACATTGTTGACGTTGAAATCTAACGAAAAAGAGCTGTTGTTGAACTTGGCTTGCGTGGCCCACAACATGAGTACTATGTTTGATCTTGCGGGGGAGTTTTGGGACGCTTGGGTGAGGCTTCATATGATTATTGAGGATGTCATGCAAGATGGTATGGGTTCCGGACAGCTGGAGTAAACAGTGGTAGACGAGACCGAAGAAGAGGCACTGCGGGACAAGATTATTGATGCCGGCCAGCTGTGTGGGTGCACGTGCGACTCGGCACATGATCTGTTGAGGGTCATCATGGCCGGCACCGGACCCGGTGCCGGCAGCGGGGCGATTGACATCAACACCACGAAGAAGGCCATCGAGGCTGAGCCCATGGCAGCTGCCGAACTGATCCACTCATGGCTCGATGCTCTGGGTCTGACCGACCACGGGTCGTCATGTAGGTTCTGCTGGCGCAGCAAGAAGGGGGACGACCTCTTCGAACTCCTGACGCAACCCGAACGGGACGGATGAATGGGCGAGTCAGCACCAGAGCCTGGCGATCTCGTCCTTGCGGAGCACACCGGCGTGTGGGTTTTTGTAATTCTTGGACTGATGAATTAATGAATATGTCTAATCCCACTATGCTCGATATTGAAAAAATTATTAAGGAAAATCAACACGATCTCGAGATGCGAAATTGGAAATTCGCCGATAATTTTGAAGGATATTGACAATGGAATTTTTAGGTAACCAAAAATCCAAAGAGAAACAAAATGAAAACACCTCATATTGGTGAAGTTGATAATTCTGCAGATGATAGTATCCTTTTTGCGCAAGCCCCAGGATATAACAGTTACTTCAATCGAACGAACGGCCATTTTGTCAGGTGGGGCAAAACGACAAAAACTGAGGACGATCCGCAGTGGTGCCCAATTGGCCCTGAGATTCTAGATCTCGAAATCAGCCGTGGCTCATGTCAAATGGCTTGTCCGTTCTGCTACAAAAAGAATGGACCTGGCGCAGCTGTGAACATGACGTTCGAGACTTTCAAGGATATTTTTGACAGAATGTCCATGAATCTGACACAGATTGCTTTTGGAATTACAGATCTTCTAACAAATCCTGATTTCTTCAAAATGATGGAATATTGTCGAGAAAACGGTGTTATTCCAAACTTTACGACATCTGGTTTGCAACTTGACGTCGCGATGGCAAAAAAGATCTCAAAGCTTGCCGGAGCTGTGGCTGTTTCTGTATACCCCAAAGAAATTAATGCAGCATATAACGCCATCAAGAATCTAACAGATCAAGGCATGGAACAAATAAACATCCATCTCATGATCTCCCAGCAAACACTGCGATTCGTTTATATGGTCTTAGATGATCTAAGGCTTGAAGACCGGCTTTCAAAGTTGAATGCAGTGGTCTTTCTTGGTTTGAAACCAAAAGGTCGCGGAGAAAATAAATTTAACGTTCTCTCTCAAGAGGACTTCGGTGCTTTAATTGACCATTGTTTTGAGAAAGATATTCGTTTTGGTTTTGATTCTTGTTCAGCTCAGAAGTTCGAGCGTGCAATAGATCAGTCAGAGCGTTTCTCTGCGGAAAAGAAAACAGAAATTAAAACACTTTCTGAGTCTTGTGAAAGTGGGCTTTTTTCTTCGTATATTGACTGCGATGGCAAATTCTGGCCCTGTTCATTCTCAGAGAATCATGAAGAGTTTTCTGAAGGGCTCCCAGTTTTGGAACATGATTCGTTTTATGAGATTTGGACGCATCCTAAAGTTGAGTATTGGCGGCAAAAACTTCTTAATTCAACTGTAGACGGTGTCCGCCCATGCCTTTTGTATGAGGAGATTAATATATGAAGATTAGAACAGGTTTTGTAAGTAACTCAAGCAGTAGTTCTTTTTGTATAGCAAAAGCTTATATGACCGAGGACGAGATAAAGAAATGTTCAGAGTTTTGTCTTGAGCATAAGGAGCAAAGTTGGATGTCAGAACAAAAACTTTATTTTGTCGGTATGATATACTTTGACGAAGATGAACTTATGCCGTTTATTCGCAAAACGGGAATTTCCCAAGAAATGATTGCTGAGGTGGAATGACATATGAAAGTTAGAACAGGCTTTGTTTCGAATAGTTCATCGTCAAGTTTTATGTGCAATCTATGTGGTGCTGAGGGCTCCGGCTGGGATGCATATCCAGCTCAGTTTGGATGGGCCACATGTGAAAATTGGCATAATATTTGTACTTGCTGTCTTGAGGAGGGTGACAATAACATTAACGTCACTAGTGATGTTGTAGATGATCCTGATGAGGGACCACTGCTGAAGAAAGAAAAGTGTCCCGTTTGCCAAATGAAGAACGTTGATAAGACAATTGAGGCAAAACTTTTGAGAAAGCTTTTTCAGATGTCTACAGATGAGCAGATTTTCTCTTTGCTTAAAAAGCGTGGGGTTTCGACGTATGAAGAATTGAAAGAGTTTTTGAAATGAAAGCCAGAATAGGCTTTGTGAGCAATAGTTCAAGCAGCAGTTTTATGATCTCGCTTTCAAAAATTACTGATGAGCAAAAAGAAGCAATAGTCAACCATATAGATACTGCAAGAAAAATGGCTTTTGATACTTTTTTTGATTCGTGGGATATAAAAATTGAAAGTGATACTTTGCATGGTTGTACAGCTATGGACAATTTTGATATGGAAACTTTTTTGAGTTTGCTCGGTGTCAGAAACAGTGATATCACTTGGGGCGATGGTTGGAGCTGCCGATGTTGGGATGATTGATGACAATAAAGGAGTGATAAGATGAAACTTAGAATAGGGTTTGTGAGTAATAGTAGCAGCAGTTCATTCTGTCTTGGCAAAGCTCATTTAACTGATGAGCAGATTGAGAAATTCTCGGATTTTGTTGCATTACAACCCGAGCGACATGAAACCTATTTGCAGGAAGAAAAACACTATTTTGTTGGTTCTGTTTCTTATCATGATGACGATTCCGTCAAGCTGATCTTAGATGCAATTGGTATTGATAAAGAATACATTTTGTTTTATGATTGATATGCGAGATATTAAGCCTGGCTCGTTGTTTATCAACTCAGAAAATAGGATTTTTTTGCTTTTGGGAGAGTTGGAACCAGATTTCAATGAAAGTCGTGGTTCTGCAATTAGTGTTGATCGCCGCGGTCAGGTGAGAATAAAGCAATATAACTGGCTTTGTATCCAAGAACGACAGCTGGCTGAAGAGGAATATTTTCATGAGTGATAACAATCATACAAACAACATCGAAGGCGGTTCGTTATATATTTATCAAACCGATAGTGTAGTTAAGATATGGTTTTTTTTGGAGCCCATGCGATGCTGTTTGAATCACCAGACAGTAAAAGCTCTTTATATGAATTCGAGTGAACAAAGAGCTTTTATTGTGCCGAGGGTAGCGGTCCGGCCATCTGCGTTCTTGCTTGACGAGAGTTTCCATGAATAAAACTATCAAAGCGGGCTCGTTATATATCAACTTATCGAACGTTATTTATTTGGTTTTGGAGGATCCGGCTCCGGGTGATGGTGACTATGCCCGCGCGCTTTCTGTTGATGTTGATGAAGAGTATATACAAATAAAGCCATGGTCGTGGCGATCGGTTAATGGCAGACCTCCATTCACTGGGGAGATTCTTCAATCGTGAAGGGTTGTTTTGTAATATTTAAAGCATGAGCATCAAAATCATTATTCGCGAACACAAAGATAAAATCTCAGGCGGCTTGGCTGACAAGGCGCAACCATCAGACTTTGACTCAGAACAGCTCAAAAAGGGCATAAAAATCGAGCTGGAGCACACGAACGACGAGGATGTGGCCAAGGAGATAGCCATGGATCACTTGGCTGAGGATCCGGAATACTATACAAAATTGAGTAAAATCGAGGGTGATCATGAATGATGAAGTTGAGCGGTTTACACAAGCTCGTCGAACTATTCTTAGTGGTTATTGGGAAATTTTTGATTCTGTGGCACAAATTGAGCGAATGAGGAAAAATGTTTAGTTGGATAAAAAGTGTCGTGGCAGCCTTGAGATGCAAGGAGGAAATAGAAACTCAATTACATTGGAGCCCATCAAATCGATATCAGTTGGAAGTGAAGAGTTACGATACTGGAAAAGGATATTGGAATTACACCAAAGGTATTATCTCTGACGATATTGGAAATATTATTGCCACTGTTTGTCGGAACTATAGCCGCTTTCCGTTTGCTTGGGTAGAGGATCATTCCAAAGGTGATTTCCTGGTTTGTGGAGAGAATTATCAAGGCCAAACCGTAATCAATCTACAGACAGCTGAGCGAGTAAATTACCTTCCAGAAGAAGCGAAACATGGTTTCGGGTTTTGTTGGGCTTCTTTTGAGCCTAACGAAGAAAAGACCAAGTTAGAAGTTGATGGGTGTATTTGGGCAGGGCCATATGAGACAATTGTGGTAGATTTTAGTGAACCAATGAATCCTCCTTGGCCGGTTTTTGAAGGTCCGTATTGTGATGATGATGACGATGAGGATGAATGAATATAAAAAAACTGTTGACATCGGGATAGTTATCTGATATAGTCTAAACATAATGCTGGGAGGCTCGGTAGCCCGCGAAGCTTCATACGCTACGTTGTGCAGATTCGATTTCTGCCTCAGCAACAGAGCCGGTAGCTTAAAAGGTGAGAGTATGCGAGGTTGGTGGTTCAATTCCATCCCGGCTCATTTGGGACATTGGCATATCGACTGTGCAACGGTCTCTTAAACCGTAGAGGTAGGTTTAACTCCTACATGTCCCACAACAACTCACATTTGGGTAACAGAAATGTTCGAAAAACTAAAGAACTTCTTCAAGGGTAGCAAAAAGGGCGCCGCGAAGAAGAAAACAAAAAGATCCAAGCCAATGAGGCAACCTCGTTACGATGATGTTTATTTTGAAGGTCTCGAATGGTTGGATTCATTAGCTGAAGGCTCCTCGAAAGCCGTTGATGCAAGTGATTTTGATTCAATCGCCGAGAGCAATCCGAAGCAATTGATTAGATTCCTGGAGGCAGAACAAGATATTGGAAATCTCACGTTCGCCGCAGAAGCTGCCGCGGGTATAGAAGACAGTCACCTTGCGGTCCCAGTTCTCCTAAGGTTGCTAGAGCATGAAAGTCCCATCGTTAGAGAGGGAATTGTCTATGGTCTTGCTGGCCACATTGAAGTCTGGGATCTTGGGCGTGCGTTCAAAGAGCTTGTTGAGAATGATCCAAGCCCTGGCGTTCGAGAAGCCGCCGCTGATGCTTTGGATGATGTTAATCAATTTAACATGAGCAGATCCGGGATTCATAGTCAACGAGAGTTAGTGTGGGAAGAACCGGAAACTGAGATGGTCAGCCAAACTCCAGTGCGGTTCTATCATGCGACGGTTAAACAGAAGGAGCCTCCATTGCCACCACTACCAGATTGCAGGAAATATGAATTAGGTCCAGGAACCCATTCTCAGCGGGTGGATTCAAACGGTTCTGTCACAGAAGTATATACAGCTGCAATGGAGTGTGTTTCTGGTGAACATTGTCGTTGCAAATGTGGGCTGCCGAAGGAACAGCGTCAAGAGAAGATTGAGCGACTGATTAAAGAAACTGGTCCTTTGGAAATTGATGGTGCTTTTGCGTTTCCTATACCAACCAGCTTTCAGCGAGTTTGGGATAATGATGAAGACGCAGCGTATGATGAAATTGGTCCCGAAACAGTCTTGGATGATGTTCGGGATTTCAAAGCCAGTTGTGGTCTATGCCCAATATGCCAAGAGCAGGTTTGGTATGTGCACGACGGATGGGACGCTTTCATGAGTGACGGGAGGCATCCACCAATGGACGACCCAATTACATTGTCGTGTCGCTGCACCGTGGAAAGAGCTGAGTTTGTTACAAATGAGCCTGGCAAAGGTGTGTTCTCGAAAGAAAAGCTTGGCAATGGTGAGATCACTGTTTACACCGCTCGGGAAAAACAAAAAGAAGAAAAATGAACATATTAATAGGGACAGCGTTTGTGGTAGGTCTTTTATTTGGTGCCTTGATAATAGCAGTAACGAGCCTTTAGATTTTATGAAGATAACAGCATGATTTGTGAATTTATCTTAATAGGCAGGTGAAGCATAACTGGTGATGCAAGAGATTTCCAATCTCAAGAAGGGGTTTCGAGTACCTCCACCTGCTCAAGATTTTGGATATTAAAACATGAAAGATGATTTAGCTGGTGTTTTTATTGTAATTGGCATAAGTTGCATTTGGGCTGCTTTATGCTATTTGATGTGTGACTTCTTGTTCGGCATTGGAATGATGAGTCATATTATGACGGCTGTTGGTGCCACGATCATTGGTGCCACTTTTTTACCGGAGTGAAAGAAATGACATTTATGAGGTGGGTTATGAGGTGGGTGGTTTATATTGCAATTTTGGTTATTCCTGGATTTCTGATGGCCCATTTTTTCTCCCGAGCGTTGGCCAACCCGTCGGTAATGATAGCAGCAGTATTCGGCTGTGGCCTGTATGGTTGGGTGCTTGGCAGTAATATTGAGAGTGTTTTTAAGTGGCTCAAGATATGAGTGGGAGAAAAATGAAAGAAACGAACAACAATAGGGGCTTCAATGTGAGAGGAGAAATGACACTTAAGAGATGGGCGGTTTTGATGGTACCAATTGTGATTTTTGGATACTTGTTTGGCTCGTGGGCGGCACGTGAGTTGCCATTATATGCTGCGATTCTTGGCTGCTTCGCGGTAGGTATAATTGGCTACTGGTATGGTAAGTGCGCTGACAAGATTTACAAGTGGCTTAAGATTTGAATGCGTGGCTGAATGATTTAGGCACTTGAGGATTATGTCGGTTTGATCCCGACCGCATTCTATGACCGTGTGAAGCCGAGCGGTCAGGCTCTTCCGTTACATGGAATGATATGTAGGTTCAAATCCTATCGCGGTTACAAAAAAGGAAGAACGATGTCGAGAACAACAAGGGAAGATATTAGTCGCTGGTTCGCTAGGGGCGTTGAGAGGGGCAGTGCCTTCATGATTGTTGCGTGCGACACTTTCTCTTACGAAGACTATCCGGTTTTTGTAGATAGTACTGACGATTTCAAGGAAGAATATGACAAGGTCAATGGTCGAAATATGCAGAAGGTCATGGAAGTTTACGATTTCTCTATGGATGCGGCTAAGCAACTAAGCCAGCACCGAGCGTTCAACTTTCCGACTGGGTTCGTGAGATCATGAGCAAAACAAAAAAGGAAAAAAGAGAAATGTCTTCGGTTATAATTGAGATTAGAGCAGCAGAGGGTGGCTTAGACGCCAAAGATCTTGTTCGTGAGCAAGCAGCGATCTATCTTCGCTATGCTTCGCGGAGGTGCCTTTGATGCTGAGTTCATTGAGCAACGTAGTTCTATTTGCGTTCTGAGGGTCATCGGTGCAGCTGCAGTCGAAGCGTTTGAGCATGAAGCAGGTTCTCATTCTTGGCAAAGGCTGTCAGCTGGACGTGAACAAAAGATTCATACATCATTGATAACAGTTGCTATTCTGCCAGAACCTGAAGAAACTGAACTGCCTGCAATCAAAAAGCAAGATTTGCGATACGAAGCAACGAAAGGTCAAGGACCAGGCGGCCAGCATCGAAACAAGACAAATTCAGCAATTTGGCTGACACACTTGCCAACTGGCTTAAAAGTCTGGTGCGACGCAGAAAGAAGTCAAGCAAGAAATAAAGAATTAGCTTTAGCAGTCCTCAGAGCGAGGCTTTATGAGCGAGAGCAAAAGAAAAATAATTCTTGCAGAAACACCAAAAGGAAAGCTCAGTTAGGCTCAGGTTCTCGTGGCAGCAAAAAGAGGACAATAAGAATCCAAGATAATCAAGTTATAGATCACGAACTTAAAAAGCGCATGAGGTATAAAGATTATAAGAAAGGCATTCTAGGCAAGTTTTATGATTCACGCTAAACCATATATAGAAGACCCATACGCCAAAGATTTGCACCAGCTTTTTCATAAACTTTGGACGAAGGCGGTGGGAACCGATGGTTACAACAAGTCAGAGTGGAAACAATTGGAAAGAATGATTGAAAGACTTCATAAAGTGTAGAGGGCGGCAATAAAGGTGATTTGCCGGTCGAATAGGGGATGGGAGCGGCGAAGGTTCTGTTGGCTTGGCACTGTGGAACTGGACCCTCGATACTTTTTGGTCTATTTATTTTGGATGATGTAACCATGAACGAAAAAGCTCGATTGACCCAGAACGAAATGGACATCATTGCCAAAGCAATTAGCTCTCCTCTGATCGAAGGAACTTTTGCTTTGGCCGCTATCGGGCGCATAAGAAAAGACGACATGGGCGGAGTCCAGAACGCAGCTGATTTGATGCTGCGTCAAGAAGGAATAGAGACAACCCTCGTAACAGGAATTGTTGAGTCAGAAAATCTTTATGGCGTTTTGCATACGATAAGTTCGACAGTGGAGCCAGAAAAGTGGATAAGAGATTTATTCCCAGAAGAGCAAGGTTTGGTTATAACATCAATTCTTGATTCAAAAGAAGTGATTAGTTTTGAAATCCCGCTTGGTCCGCTTGGACGTTGCAAGGACAAGGATGCTTTGTGGGATTTGACACGAAATTTTTTAAGTGCATTATTTCTTGAAAAAATTGGAAGAAACGAAAAAGTGAGTTAAAATGAAAGAGCAACAAGGTTTATATTTTAAGAAGGACTTGGAAGATCGGATGGCAGAATTCCGATATGATTGGACGCGGGCTAATAAGAGTGACGCGGTAGTAATAACGTTCAGTCCGATGGTTGACCCCTTCTTAGCGCAAAGAACAGCCGAACGATTAATCAAAGACGTTCGTCCCTATCATCCAATGGTTTTGATTTCTCATGGAGAGTATAAGATTGAGAAGATGACCAAATCTCAATTGATTGTTCTGCGTGATGAAATTGAGAAGCATTTGAAAGAGCGTGATGAATAAGGAAGATTGCCAGAATGGGAATGGGCGCGATTGCTAGTCGTAGACGGGGTAACACCTATGTAGGTTCGAATCCTACATCTTCCGCTTGATGGGGTGTAGCAGAAATGGTTTATGCGCCTGCCTCTGAAGCAGGGTAATGTGGGTTCAAGTCCCACCACCCCATTTTACCCGCCAGTAGACAATCTGGTGAAGTCAGCGTCCTGATAAGGCGTGAATGTAGGTTCAAATCCTACCTGGCGGACATGAAAATAACTAAAGAGACAATAAGCTAGAGTGTACTTATGACATGAAGAACATGAGAAAGCTAATGGAAAATTGGGCGAACAGTCTCAATTTGAAGGAGCAAGTAGGTGCTTCTCCTGGTAGACTTAGGACCGAATGGATTGATTATTGGATTGATAGATTGGAATTGGTTTTAACCGATGAAGAACAAGAGAGTTATTATGATTATGGGCGGCTCCCAAAAAGACTAATATCATATTTCAAGGTGTGGTTTGAAACCATAATCCAAGAAGAGTATCATGAAAATGTGCGTGTTGAAATTTCAAACCGGAATGTGATAGTTCAACCATTAACAACTTTGCAAGCAAAAAAACGCCCTCTTAGCCAAGAGGAGATTGATGATTTTGCTGCTCGTATTGATCGAGGGGATGTTTGGTGATGAAGAACATGAGAAAGCTAATGGAAAATTGGGCAGATTGGCCACGACCAAAGAAAAAGCCTTATACACCTCCGTCACCAACAGAAGAAGACATTGCACGATCTAAAGCCATAGAAAAATGGACTAATTTTTTTCAAGCTGGTGGGTTTGGTTTTGAGGCACGCGCTATAGATTTTAGCGATGTGGCGCCAGAACTAATTGAACTTCTCGGCTAAACAATTCAATCATATTTACAACGAAAATAACCTAACCTAAAGCACCGAGGCGCAGGGCGCGAAGTAGCCTCCAAAACTACGATGCGAGGTTCGATACCTTGTCGGTGTGCCTTAAAAGAAATAAAATGAATGACTGGAAAAATGAATCGGAAGCTCAGAGATTACATTGGGATTGGTTCGGTGAGTGCAGAACGTGCAAGTGGTGGACTGGCATTAGAACAAGCTGGCCGCAAGGCTCCAGACCAAGGGAATCTTTCAGGGCTAAATGTTCAAACAATGCTTCTGATGGCTTTGATGAAGAGGTGAGTTGTGATGGCGATTGTCCAGAGTGGGATAGCTATGATGTTGACGCTGCTTTGTATGTGTTAGAGGAAGACGAAAAATTGAAAAAGCAAGTATGAATTAACAAGTCCCCATAGTTTAATTGGTTAAAATTCTGGACTCTCAATCCGGCGCTCTCGGTTCAAATCCGGGTGGGGATACTTAAAAAAAAAGGAACTCAAATGCTCAAATTCTCCAGAGACACAAAAGTATATCCAAAAGAGCGGGCAAATCAGCTTTCCAAAGAACAAACTGACGTCTGGAGTAGATATGGCTTCATTGGTCACATGCTTGAACCGTATCGCTATGGTCCAAAAACTTTTGTAGAAGTGGTCGAGGCTTGCCACAAATATAATGATCAAGAGAAGGAACCACCAATTGATCCTGCAGAAGTAGCAGAAGGTTTGTTGAGATTAGCGGACGTTAGTTTAATTCAGGTTCACACAGAGCAGCCTGAATCAGCTAGAGAATCTTATGAGATGTGTATAGCTGCGAATAGTCCATTGTCAGATATGTCAAAAAGTGTGATTCGTGGATTTTTCTTAACTGTATTTGATGAGTAAACAAAAATGACAGTTAGTTTATATTTTGGGATTGGCGGCATTCTCGCGGCCATTGTTCTCTTGGTTTTGGTTTTTGTATATATTTTCGTTGATGATCTCGATGAGCAACTTCTCAATGAGGTTGGGCTCGGTACAGTATTTTTTGGATGGTACGCATGGCCCCTTGTCCTCGCTTTGTTGGTCGGTATGTCTATGGCGCTTGGTTTATCTACGCTTCGTGATAAGCGAATTAGTTATAGCAAAACAAAGAAACAGATCATTAAAAGCAAAATAGATTTGTCGTCCATTGGCGGCTTGTCGGAAGTAAAAGATAAATGAATAAAGAATCAGAAACCAAAGTTGAAGTTCATTATAAAATCTATGATCCACAAACAAAGAAATATTCAACTGGAGGTTACCATCCAGGGTGGAATGATGAAGGCAAAACGTGGAAACAGCTGGGACACTTAAAAAATCATTTGAATTGCTTGATAAGAAATGCCTCATATCAAAAACAAAAAAGAGAATATCCATATCACAAAGACGTTCAATTAATTTCTTTTATGGTCGTAACAACAACAACGTTAACTGATACAGAACTTGTGACAGATTTAATCAAAGAAATGGATGCTAAAAAAGAAGCTAAGCGACAAAGAGCCACTGAAGTGTGGGCTGATAAATTGAGAGGAATTTGTGGCTAATGTTAAAGCGGGTGATTTGTTTATATCACCATATGGCACTATTATTTATTTTGCACTGTCTGACTTAAAAAACAGACATTGGGATTTTATAAGGATGAGCCTTTTGCGTGAAAAGGTTCATATAACTAGTGATTATCGAGCACCTGACTCTCGGTGGAAGAGATTTTAAAACAAATGTTCTCAGAGAAACTAAATCGTGACTTAATTTATGAAGAGATCATAGAGCTTTCGTTCGCAGTAAAAAAGCTAAAAAACTCGCCCTTAGGCTCCAACGCGCAAGCGTCTGACATGCTGGCACAGATGGCCGCTTACTTAGCCTCTGAGATTGAAAAAATGCCGTATTTCCCAAGAAATCGAAGGTTAGAGCAGGATGGATGAGGTTGATTCTGTGTACACATACAAAGTAGAGCCTGGTGACTTGTTTATAAAGACAAATGACCCTTACAAAGCTTATATTTCTTTTGTAATATCAAACGAGCCATGTATTACTTTGGATTGGGACCACGAACATATTGTTTTCGATAAGTGTGCATCCGGGGTTTTTCATTATTATATTGATGACTGGAGGAAGTGTGATTAACATTAACATGCCTGATGACGTACACGATGTGATTGCCGGTGATTTGTTTATTGGTTTGAGTGGGAACAACTTTTTTTCCTTTGTTTTATCAATTGACCCTTTTGTCACTTTAGATTGTGATCATGGAGATTTAAGTTTTGATAAAGCTTATTTTCGATTTTATTTTGGTGAATGGGAGAAATGTGATTAATCAGGGATGCTGTCGAAGAAATTTTTTAGACCATTCACATTGATCATGTATGCCATTCCCGGAACTCTAGTGTTTATCATAACCAAAATTCCAATAATTTGATCATTTGCATTTAATGCCATTGAGCCAGAAGAACCTATTTGGCTAGGTACCCAACATAGACTATAGTTTTTGCTAATCGCCCCGTGATAAATTCCATAAAACAGTGGCACGGTCCGCTGCCCACCTTCAATAAAGACGATACCAAAAGGCGAAGCAATATTCTTTATTAGCTCGCCTTTTTCTGGTTCTACTTCAGAGACAGGAACAACCCAAAGCCCCGCGGGTTTGTCTACCGTCAGCAAGCACAGATCCATTAAACCTGGTTCGAATTTTGAATAGATTAGATTTGATGCGTGCTTTGCCCCATTAATATCTGTAACTGAAAAAGACTGGCCAGCTCCATTTGGGCTTTGTTCGCAAAGGTGGCCTGCTGTTAAGACGGTAACTTGTCTTTTATATGAAACAAGAACGCCAGATCCCGTCGCGCCCCCGACGGGAACGGCGATAGTAACCAGCCCGCCCAGTATTGGCTTTTCCGCCCAAATAGTTTTTTCTACTTTGACATAGCTTTCAACAGGGAAATATCTTGAGATTTTTTGTTTAATTTGACCCTTTGTTTCGGGGACCCGAATTGAACAATTGGGTATCAAAAAGGTGGCAGCAAGAAGCAAAAGAAGTTTTTTTAGAATGCCTTTAAATCTTGCTGTTTCCTTCATAAAAGAGCCTCCTACCACTAGTAAATATGAAATTCTTGACAATATTTATTAATGGCACACCCAAAGGAGCACTACGTGACCAAGAAAATTTATGTTCTTGATACTAGTGTTTATCTTACAGATGCAAATTCGATATATGGCTTTGGTGCAAATGACATCATTGTACCATTGTGCGTGTTGGATGAAATAGATAAACACAAAAATAGACCTGATGCGGTCGGTACTCAAGCAAGAAGCATTATTCGAAAACTTGATTCTCTTAGGGAGAAGGGGAATTTATTTAAGGGTGTTCGAATAGAGAAAGGGCATGGTTTAATCTATGTCAAGAATTTTGAAAGAGAGCAGTTGCCCGATAGTTTTGATATACAATCTCGGGATAATCAGATTCTCGCAGTTGCGTTGACAAAATCTAAAGAGGAGCCAAAAAGAAAAGTTATTGTTGTTTCTCGTGATATTAACTTAAGGGTCAAGTGTGATGGCATTGGGTTGTTGACTGAGAACTTTAATGTCGATCAGGCGGCTATGAACTCAGATGAAATTTATAGTGGGTTCAGGAAAGTATTGGTTGACGAGCAATTGATTAATAATTTTTATACAGGCCAAGATGTTTTTTTGGATCAAGAACCCAATATTGCATTAACTCCGAATCAATTTGTAATGCTTGTGTCAAATTCAAATGAGAAAAAGACAGCATTGGCAAGGTTTTTCTCATTGGGCCAACCATTGACACAAATTAGAAACTTTAAGAAGTCTGGTGTTTTTGGCCTGAAACCAAAAAATAAAGAACAAAGCTTTGCCTTGGATTTGTTAATGGATCCAACATTGCCACTTGTGACGCTTGCTGGGAAGAGCGGCACAGGCAAGACGCTGTGTGCAATTGCGGCAGGTCTCCAGCAAACATTAGAACCTGGAGCGCCTTACAAAAAAGTTATTGTAACGAAGCCAGTGCAGCCTATGGGTCGTGATATAGGCTTCCTCCCAGGCTCGGCTGAAGAAAAATTAATGCCTTGGCTCAAGCCAATCCAAGATAATCTTGAATTTCTACTTAACAAAAGTGCATTTGAGATGTATCTTGATAGTGGAGTCATCGAAATTGAAGCAATGACCTTCATTCGTGGCCGTTCGATAGCTAATGCTTTTATCATCTTGGACGAGGCACAAAATTTGAGCTTGCATGAAATAAAAACAGTTCTAACACGCATAAGCCACGGATCAAAGATTGTGCTCACTGGAGATATAGAGCAGGTCGACAAAGCTTACATTGACGAAATGACAAATGGCTTGACGCATGTAATAGAAAAATTTAAAGAACATGATATCTCTGGCCACGTTACATTTGTAAAGGGCGAACGTTCAAAGTTGGCCACAATAGCATCAAGGGTTTTATAAATGGCAGAAGTAGAATTCAAAAACGAAGAAGATTTCAAGAGCGAACACCTGGAAGAGACAGTAGAGCCAGAAGATGAACTTAAAGAGTTCCTGGTTGACTATGTTGGTCGCAGATATGGGCCAGCAGAAAATGAGGTAACAGTAGAGATGATTTTGGATATACTATCAGTGGACTTCCCAGAGATTCTTCTTGGCCTCGCAGAACAAAATTTCATGCGGGGGTATGAACAGGCGGTAGCAGATTATGACTTTGAAGATTCAAAAGAGACCACGGAAGCGCCGGGAATTTCACATATATAACACACCGGTATTTATCAAGGATTTCTTTCTGAAGGACATTGATATGCCAGCGGTGGTAGAGGTTATAAAGCAAAAGGTCCCACGGCGAGTGTTTTATGGTTTGGATGCCATTTACGTTGGCCAATTCCCAGATATAGAAGAAAGGAATTTAACCGCATTATACCAAAATGGTGCAATTTATGTCTCAAATGATCAGGATGACGAAGAAGATCTTATTGATGACATAATTCATGAATTCGCTCATTTTCTTGAAGAATATTTGGAAGACGAAATCTATGGAGACTACGCACTTGAGGAGGAGTTTCTCAAGAAGCGCAAAATTCTGCTTAACATTTTACGAGAAGCCGGATATACTCTTGACAAGAAGCCGTTCCTGAGCCCGGAATACTCTGAAGATTTTGATGACTTTTTGTACCATTATGTTGGATACGAACAATTGGCAACATTATCGGCAGGTGTCTTTTTTTCACCTTATGGCGCGACGTCATTAAAAGAGTATTGGGCGAATGGTTTCGAAGCTTATTTGGATGGGCAAGCCAAAGCTCTGGCAAAAGTTAGTCCAGCATTATTTAACATTGTTGACAGGTTGATACAAAATTATGGAATTTGAAATTATCAAGGGGGAAACCTCAATTATTGTTAGAGTGAAGGTAAAGGTAAGAAAGCTCGCGAGGGACAAAAAAGAACAATGCACCACACCTGCTGTTTTGGAGCACTTGCGAGACAATAATATAGAGGTCGGGAAGCTTCGCAAACGTGGCTATGTCAACAATTATGCTTCACCACCGCAGAGTGAAGATGATTGGGTTTTTGATAAACCCATCGCCCCGCCCGCAAAAAAGACAAAAAAGAAGGCAACACATGGCAGGCGACCGCCGCGCAAGACCACCAAAAAAGATTCCACTGGAGAAGATAAGTTACTCGGAGTGGAAGGTAGCACACGAGTGCCTGTGGCGGCACAAGAAACGTTACCAGGAAAGAGTAACTGATTTTCAAGAAAATCCATATTTATCCTTCGGTAATGCAATGCACAAGACTGCAGAGGCAGCTGTGCAGCTGCGCGAACAAAATAAATTAGATTCATTCAATCCAGTCAAAGACTTCTTGGCCAACTTCAAGGAAGAGATAGAGATTCTCCGAGAGGCACTTGAGCCAGAGAAATTGGCAAGTTTTGAGAAGCTTGTCGTAGATATGATAACGCAAGGGCGAGACCTTGCAGAGTTAATCCTCCCAGCCCTGGAAGAGAATTTCCCTGGATATAAGTTGGTTTCTGTGGAGGAATACATCAATCAAGAGATTCAAGATTATACCGAGCATCCGTTAAGATTCACGGGTCTGATTGATCTCATGATTCTCACGCCAGATGGCAAGCTTCATATTATAGATTGGAAGACGTCGACTTGGGGTTGGGACGCGAGAAAGAAGAGTGATAAGTTATTTGTTTACCAGCTGAGTTTTTACAAGAAGTTCTTATGTCAAATGTGTGACGTTGATCCAAAGGACGTTGAGACACATTTCATTCTTTTAAAGCGCACACCAAAAACAAAGAAGATTGAGGTGGTAAGAGTGACAAATGGCCCAAAGAGGATTGAGAATGCTCACAAAGCGTTATTGGCAGTTGTAAAGAATTTGAATGCTGGAAAAGTTTTCAAGAATCGGTTGAATTGTAAGTGGTGTGAATTTTATAAAACGGAGCATTGTAGGTGAAATATGATGTCTTGATTCAAAGCAAAGAAGATGAGGTGTGGATTCATTATGAGTTTGTTGAGACGATTGAAGCAGGCTCGAAGGAAGAGGCTTTTTTGGTTGCGCACAAAAAGCACAAATGGCCAAAAGAAGCAAGAGTTATGGTTCTGGAACATGTGGTAGATCTGGAACATGTGGTAGAAGAGAGGAAAGAAAATGGGTGATATAAAAATTGATGTGTTAGATGATATAAAGTATTTGTTGCGCAAAGCCAAAGTAGAGATCGAGCAAGCGATAAACAATCCCGGGCCAATTTTGGATTTAGGCGAATTTGAGAAACTTTCCCGGCAAATAAAAATGATCAATGATGGCCATCGAGCATATATTGGGGCGCGCAAATGAAAAAGTATGAAGTTTGGGTTGTTGCTAAAACTGGAAATAGCAAGTGGATTCTAGAATCCGCTGAGCTTAATGAGCACCTTAAGGATTACTGTGAATTGGTGTCGGAGAAAAGTCGTAAGGTTGTGGATTACTATATAAAAACCAGGCTTACTTCAGAGTTTCTTAGGGATTTTGTAAACTATAATAATGTAATGATGGCTTTTGATGGCCAGACGAATCCATATGATTTTATGATTGGTTTTGTGGTTAAAGAGGATCCCACCGGCGATCAATGTCTTTTGTATGAGTTTAAGGCTAGTGAAGTAAGAAAGATGCTGGATGGCACATGAAAATGGAAAGATATCGTGTAAATGTTTCCGTGAAGAGAAAAGGCGGCATAAGGTTGAATGAGGGGGTTCGTACAGAAACATATTATCCCGAAGCGGCAGACTGCAGGGGGGCGTTAGATAAAACAATGAAAGAAAATCCTTGTTGGTTACGGAAGTCAACATTGGTTTCTTAATAAAAACGAAAAAGAGGGAGAGTTCGAGTTTTCTGTTTTGGTGGCTCCTCGTGATCAAGCCGATTGTGAGTTTCGCGATTATACATTCACATGCAATGGAACAAATGAAGAAATATAATGTTGTTGTCACAGTTCGTCGAAAGGAATCCGAAGATGAAGAAGCTCCAAACGAAGTTGAAAACTTATCCCCCCTGAACACACGCAGAGAGAATTTGTGGGTGGAGGCAGAAGAGCCACAAGATGCTGCACAAAAGATAATAGAAGAGAACCCACAATGGTTCGATGGCTCCCAGCATTGGCTTTTGGATAAGGACGAAGACTCAAAAGACTTTATTTTTGATATCCTTGTTCGTCCAGGCGGCATTTTTAAGGACAACGAAAGGCCATTTTATAAGGCCATTTTATTATTATGAGGTCTCTTGGTGAATTGTAGAACTTGTTGCTATGTTTCAAATGGGGTTGAACCGCCTGAGACGCTTGTTTGTGGTATTCACGGAGAGAGAAAGACAATTGGGCAGGATGTTTGGGTTATTGGTGATGCATCAGAATTTGCGCCTTATCGGTTGTATCACTGCGAGGGGTGCATGAATGATGATCCAATTGACCCGCAAGTTCGTTGTTGGAGCAGGTCTGCTAGGATGTTTGAGAAGATGTCGAAAATTAAGGTTGATCCGAAGTATTTGACGGCGTACAGGTTGGGCGACAATAAAGATGAGATATAAAGATCTTTCTGATGAAGAGCAATTGGCTTTGGCTGAAGAGGATGAAATTGAAGCGGATTCGATAGCTTTTGACCCAAGGACATCCCCATGGGTTCTGGATCAATTGGTTGAACGTGGCATCTGTTTCCGCAAGTTCTTTCTTGCAGGCAACCCGTCGGCACGTCCGGAAACTTTGAGAAAATTGTATGATGAGGTAATGCCAGGTTGCGCCGGGCCAGACGCGTTTGGAGTAATGTTTGGATTGGCTGAAAACACTTCGACGCCACTTGACATTTTGGGAAGGATATCCGAAAGTATATTTGCTTTTCCGCAACTTGGCCTTGAAAAGAATCCATCGACGCCGAAATATCTGTTTCTTGAATGCGATTCTGGTGATTTACTTCAGAATGCGTTTACTGGCATTAGGATCAAGTTATTTGGTTTTGTTTTGGGTGATGGAGCCATATTGGAATGTGATCGAGGCCAAGTTAAAATTGTTAAGCGCCAAGGTCTGTTGAAGAATAGTTGGGTTCCGTTGTGAGCAAACCAAAAGATTATAATGACTCTTGTTTGATTTGTGAAGATCGATATCATTGTAACAGCGAGAAAGGTTGCTTGCCACCTGAGTATGAGCGAATTTGTCAAAGCTGCAAGAAAAAGATAATAGTTTATCATCATTCAATAAGGTATTGTGAGATTTGTGTTCCCAATCTTTATAATCGCGAATATAATAAAAAAGCTCAACAGAGGCACAGAGAGAGGTTGAAGTATCTTGAAAAAAACGCTCCTTCTTCCAAAGATTGCTCAAAGTGTAAATTAGAAAAACAAATTAGTGAGTTTAGTAAAGACAAATATGCGTTAGATGGCTATACTCATCAATGCAAAGCTTGCCGCGAAGCAAAGAAAGGAGAGTATAGGAAGACTGAACGAAGTAAGTTTGTTAGACGCAGGCGTGAAAACAAGAAAAGAAAAGAAGAGCCGGCTTTTCGGTTAAGGAAAGGTATTTCTAGATCTATCAATGCAGCTCTGAAAAAGCAAGGTGGTTCCAAAAAAGGTTTCTCTATCTTTGACAAGCTCCCATATTCGTTCGATGATTTAAAGAAACATCTGGAATCCAAGTTTGATGAAAACATGTCATGGGAAAACTATGGCCCATATTGGCACGTTGATCACATTATGCCGCAATCCATGCTCTTGTTTGATTCAATGGAACATGAAAATTTTTTAAAGTGTTGGTGTCTTGAAAATTTGCAGCCATTAGAGGCGAAGGAAAATCTGAAAAAAGGAAACAAATGGGAAAAAGAAAAATATTAACATTAAGTGACAACCCCTTGGCCCCTTCTGGTGTAGCCCATATGACGAAGAATATGATCGTCGCTTTATTGAAGACGGGACGATATAAATTTGTTTCGTTGGGTGGAGCAATTAAGCATGCCAATTATCAACCCATCATGACCGAGGAATGGGGTGACAATTGGAAGATTTATCCTGTTAATGGCTATGGAACGCAGGATGAGGTGAGGATGATACTTCGTGCCGAGAAACCGAGTGCGGTATACCTAATGACGGATCCACGAAGCTGGACATGGTTGTGGGGTATGGAAAATGAGATACGCCCTCACTGCCCCATGGTCTATTATCACGTGTGGGACAACTACCCACTACCATCATTCAACAGACCATACTATGAATCAAATGATGTTGTTGTCTCGATTAGCCAACTAACAAATGATGTGGTGCATCAAGTCTCTCCAGGCGCAACGCTCTACCACATTCCTCACGCAGTAGACACAGACATATTCAAGAAGTACCCTTCAGCAGAAATTGCCAAGTTCAAAAAGGAGCATTTCCCCGAATACCCCAAGAACCCAGATCGTTTCATTTTCTTTTGGAACAATCGCAATGCACGCCGCAAGCAATCCGGCACGCTTCTATGGTATTTCAAGGATTTTCTAGACCTCGTCGGCCACGATAATGCAGCACTATTCATGCACACAGAACCCAAAGATCCAAATGGCCAAGACTTGGAAGAGATTGCAAAGGAACTCGGCATTGAAAGTCAAATAATCCTTTCAACAAAGAAGGTCCTCCCAGAAGTGCTCGCTCGCATGATAAATGCCTGTGATTGCACGATAAATATCGCTGACAATGAAGGATTTGGCCTAAGTTCCGTCGAGGCTATCTCCTCCGGCTCACCCATCATTAACACAATGACAGGTGGTCTCCAGGAACAAATAACCGACATGGACTTCAGTCTCCTCAAGTCTGTAGTCGGCAAAACAAAGAAAGAGAAACTACAACTAGAACAGGAAACAGAAGCCAACTGGTTCGGCGTCCCAATCTGGCCAGACGCAAAAGCTGTAATAGGTTCCCAGACTGTCCCATACATTTTTGAAGATCGCATTTCGAAAGAATCTTTGATCGGTGCCCTGAAAAAGATGTACGACATGTCCAAAGAAGAAAGAGAGGAAATGGGGCGCAAGGGACGTGAGCACGCCATGAAGAATTATAACTTCAAAGACTACAACGAGCGATGGGTCAAAGTGTTCGACGAGACAATCGAAAAGCATGGCTCATGGCCAAACAAACTATACAAGCCTTGGCGCTTTAAGGAGATCAAAAATGAAGAATGAAAACGAAGAACTGACAGAAAAGATTGTAAAGCTGATGGGAGATCAGATAGACCGCGAGCAAGAGACTATTCAAGAGATTGAAGACCTTTTTCAGAAACAGATGGATCTAGATATGCTCATGAAGCAAGATCTAAAGACAGGTTGGTCGCATCTGATTCTAACTGATGGTTTCATTGAGAGACAAGAGCAGATGTCAGACGAATTTATAAACTTAGTGATGCAGAGCGCCACTTTAAAGGAGCAACTGCCACTTGATATGCGAACAAATATTATGAACTCTCAGGAACATCGGAGAGAGGTCGCCATGACTGAAGAGTTTGGTGATTGGTGGCAAGAGCAGAAAGAACAACATGAAGAATCGATAAATAAAGCACAAAAGCTAGTTGATGAAAACAAGGATTAAAAAATGAAGAGTGAACAAGAAATTTTACAAGAGATTGAAGAGTTATTCCAGAGACAGATGGCGTTGGATATACGTATGACACAAGACCTAAAGACTGGCTGGTCACATCTGATTTTAACTGATGGGTTTATTGAGAGGCAAACGCAGATGTCAGATGAGTTTATAGAAGTGGCGATGGAGAGCACCGCCTTACAGGAAAAATTGTCCCTGGATGCACGAGCAAAAATTATGGATGCCCAGCAACGTCGGAGAGACATTGCCATGACTGAAGAATTTGGTGGTTGGTGGCAAGAGCAGAAAAACCGACGCGAAGAAAAGCGACAAAAGTTTCCAGATCCAGAAGAAAGGTTGAAGGATCTTGAAGAGCGCCAAGAAGAGAGAAGAGCTCGATGGGCGTTAGAGGATCAAAAGAAAGAGATTAAAAATGAAGAGTGAACAAGAAATTTTACAAGAGATTGAAGAGTTATTCCAGCAAGAATTGAAGAACTGTGTTCTAATTGAACAGAATTGGGAAGAGGATACTTTTGAACAAAGTCGTTTATTGTTTGACGAATCAGAATTGATGTTTCATAAAATAGCATTACTTGGCCAACTTGCGAAAAATGCTCGAATAAAGATTGCTGAGGAACATAAAACAAAAAAGAATCAAGCTCTGGAAAGTGCTTTAGGCGAGAAAGGTTATTCTGATTATTTGGTTAGAAAAGCCGCCTTTTCCAAGGAGCGCGAAGGATATACTGAAGAGGATTTGATGCAAAAGGCGCATGGCCATCTGGAAGAGATTAAGATAATCATTGATAAAATAAACAAAGAGATTGAAAATGAAGAAAAATAAATGCAAGAGCTGTGATGAACCTGTTGATATGCATCACGAGGGAATTGCTCCTGGTATTGTTTGGGTCGATGGCATTGGAGATGTTGAGCCTTGCAGCAAAATGAAGGGTGATGATTGGGAGACAAAAATGAATGAAATAATGAGCGCAATTCATGTGCTTGCATCAGAAAATGAACAAATTCGCAAAGAGATCAAGGAGTTGCGCGATATTGCTGATCCGTTGGTAATGGACTGTAAAGGTGGTCTTATTCGGAAGAGCGAAGCGAAACGATCGGCGTGGGTTGGATATAAATGAAACTAAAACAAGATGCAACACAAGCAGATATTTTAGAGTTAATGAGATTGCAAATCAATAACTTCATGGAAGCAGACGAGCAAGCACAGGATGGAATTCACAATCACCCCGAGCAGTATGTTGGGGTCAGCCCAGAGTCTTGGTTAAAATTCCACACGAAACTCCAAGAACGACGCTCGAAGGCTTTCGATATGTTGGAGATTTACTGGATTCTCAAGAATGAATTGGGTGAGGCTAATGCTACAGATCTTGAATTGAATGCAGCAGAAGTTGAGCAAGCGCACAAAGAAGCCAAGGAGGTTCGTGAAGCTTTTGAATCACAAAAACCACAGGACTCTGTTATTCTTTTAAAGACTCAAATCAAATCGCATCCTGATGCGGTGGCCAAAGGCTTGAAAGCTGCTCGGGAGGTTCCAATTAAATTTGATGGGGGAGCCTCTTTAAGAAACGATGTACCACAACGTGACCAATTAGAAAAAACATTGAAAGAGCTGTCGGACTTTACAAAAGAACAGGTAGCAGAACGTATGGAGCGAACTCGCAAAAGCTCAGGATCAATTGCTTGGATAGAAGATTTGATGAGTGAATCATGACAGTCAATGAACTAAGAGAAATCCTAGAAGGAACAGGCGCAACAATATTGGAAGCACCGACGCCCTGTTTTCTCTTTCAAGCAGAACCATTTCGCATTTTACCAAATGATACAAAAGAGAGTGAGAATGTTAAAGAAACGTTCGTGAAGACACAAATGTGTGGCGATGATGATTGGATTCGAGCCAAGTTCGGCGGGCGACAACTTGTTGCTTATGATACTAGAAATTTCACCAAGAGTGGCGGCGTTGGCGAAATATCTGTTGTTCGTGTTCACGTTGTACCAAACGAGAAAGAAAAGCAAGCTGGTGTTGTGTGGTATCTTGACATGATTCTAAGACGAAACGATGAAATATTAAAAGAATTTGAGTGGAAACTAAAAGACCCAAAGACACTTGGCCGACTTGAGAAAGTTGCAAATGATGAGACTGCGTCAAAAGATATCCAAGCAGAAGCAAAACGAATTTTGTCAGAACTAAAAGAAGGAAAATAAATGTCAAAAAGATGTAGACACATTCTCTGGTCAGGTGGTTTTGACTCAACAGCTCTCATGCTCAGGCACCTCAGAAAGGGTCGAAAAGTTCTGCCATATGTCTTCACGAACGACGCTGGCAAGCAACCATATGAGCGCCTTGCCAGGGAAAATATACTGGCTGCACTTACCGAGAAAGAGCGAAAGTTGATTCTTCCGCAATATACCATGGACTACCCAACAATACGTGCCATCCCAGCTTATAAGCATTTTGTGCAAAGTTATATGGATCATGCAAACGCTGTGAAGATTGGCCCTCAATTTGGCTTGATTAGATTTTTGCAAGATGCATGCGACCTGCCAAGGTTGCAAATGGGGATTGTGGTTGGTGATGGGCTCTGGCATTGCCAGCAGAATGATCAACCGGGTCTTGCTTCTTTTTGTTGTCGTTGGACGTTTCCATTATGGCAGAAGACAAAATTTGATCTTTGGCAGGAAGCCCCAAAGCGACACAAGAAAATATTACGATTGACGTGGTCTTGTGAAGACCCACAGAAAGATAAAACATGCAGGGAACGGAAGGTAAAGCTTTGCCGCCCTTGTATGCGTTCATTAGAAATTCCAATGGAGCAAAATAAATGAAGTATAAGATATTGGTGACCTCAGCTTGCCAAACACAAAGTGGGTATGGAGAGCATTCCCGCTTCCTCCTGAGAGCCCTTCGATCCCGCCCAGATTTGTTCGATATCTACGTAAAATCGCTTCCCTGGGGCAAGTGCGGACATATTCCGGAGGATAGTGAAGAGCGAGCTTGGATAGAGATGCTGATTAAAAAAACAGCCCTTTTGGAGGCTCAAGGTCATCAGGTAAAGTACGACATCCACGCACATGTGGGTATCGCCAATGAATGGACGCGCATGGCTCCTTATTCAATTTGCATAACAGCTGGCATTGAGACAACGAAAGTGTCAGCTAAGTGGATTGAAAAATCCCACGAGATGGATAAGCTTATAGTTCCCTCTCAGCATGGCAAACAATGCTTTCTTGATCAGCAGATCGAAGCCCACAATCGAGAAACAGGCGAAAAGCTCATGGTCGGTGTTGGCTGCCCAATTGATATCGTATCATATCCTGTTAAAGAGGTAGAACCAGAACCAAAATTTGACTTAGATTTGGATTATGACTTCAACTACCTTATCGTCGCTCAGAGCAGTCCACGAAAGAACATGACGCAAACCATAAAGTGGTTTACTGAAGAATTCAAGGACGAAGAGGTCGGCTTAATCGTCAAAACGAATCTTGCTCGAAATTCAACCATGGACTATCACAGACTCATAACTGACATTACTGGATTTATCAATACAGAATGTGCCGATCGCGGAAAGTGTAAAGTTTATGTTCTTCACGGAGATTTAAGTGAAGAAGAGATGACCGCTTTATATCGACATGAGAAGGTAAAGGCGATCATAACAACGTCCCACGGAGAGGGGTTTGGCCTGCCATTGTTCGAAGCAGCATACAATGATCTCCCTGTAATAGCACCCGATTGGTCAGGCCAAGTCGATTTTCTCTACGCTCCCCAGAAAGACAAACGAGGCAAGCTAAAATTAAAGAAGATGTACGCTTCTGTCGATTACGATCTTAAGCCGGTTCAAAAAGCCGCTCACTGGCAAGATATTATCGTCCCAGATTCTAAGTGGGCATTCCCGAAGCGCGCAAGTTTCAAACGCCGCCTCCGCGACATAAGAAAGGATTATAATTCATGGAAGTCACGAGCAAAGAAACTTGGTACTTATCTTCGCGATACTCTAACAGAGAAGAACCAATTAGAGGAATTTGTAGAGGCAGTGGCACCCAACAGTGAGGCTTCAAGTTCTGAATACTTGTTCGTAAGTGATTTCTTTACAGATCAGGTGCAAGGTGGCGCCGAGATGAGTCTACAAGCTTTAATAGACTCTTGTCCATCAACCCACTCAAGAGTTAATACAGCCGCACTATCAAAAGATTTATTTGAAATCTTCAAAGATAGCAAGTGGATCTTCGGCAACATTGCGAACATTGATCCTCAGTACTTAAAGTTATTGCAAGAGAACAAAATAGATTATTCATTTGTGGAGTTTGATTACAAGTTCTGCAAATACCGCAATCCATCACTTTACGAGTTTGTTGAAAAGGGTGAACTTTGTGATTATAAAGAAACAGAACGTGGACAACTTATTGAGGAATTTGTTCAGAATGCTCGAACAGTATTCTTTATGTCAGAGAAGCAAAGAGAAGTGTATTTTGAGCATCTCCCAGCATTAGCAAAACGAGCCAACACACATATTTTATCTTCAGTGTTTGATAATGCATTTTTTGATGTTCTCACAAAGCTTCGAATGGTCCAAAATAAAAATGACAAATGGCTTGTCCAAGGCTCAAACAGTTGGGTTAAAGGTGTTATGGAATCAGCTAATTGGTGTGAGGAAAACAATAAGCCACATGAAATAATTGGCGGACTGAATTATCTTGAGTTTCTTACGAAGGTTAACAATGCAAAAGGTGTGTGTTTCTTGCCTAAAGGAATGGATACCTGTCCAAGGTTTATCATTGAAGCAAAACTCCTTGGTTGCGAGCTGCAATTAAATGAGCATGTCCAGCATGCCGGTGAAGATTGGTTTGAAGGAGACATCGAAGACGCAATTGATTATTTAAAGACAAGGCGAGATTTCTTCTGGATGAATGCCTTTAGAGATTAAAAAAAAGAATTGAGGATGTGCGTGGGTTATATTTAGAGTAAGGTAGGAGTTATAATGTAATATGGGAAGTGGTTTTCAGGAAAGTTTTAAAGCAGTCCCCGCTCAAGGAGCTTCAATTTTAGGGTTATCTTCTGATAAAGATAATGTAAAAATTTCAGATTGGTTAAATATTGCAGACACTCCAAGTGTTTGGGGCGGTGCTCCGCCTGCAAATGTAGTGGACACAACACCTGTTCTTGTTGGTGCTGCCAGTTCAAGGGCGAGAGCTATTAGGATTCCCGGAACCAGCAATGGTGGTGCGCCAAGAATAATGGGGCTCGGCCAGGCAATCTCCGCAGGTACATTCGTGGCTAGTGTCGATTTAAGTGTACTTAAGCTGGCAATTCATAATGCTGCTCAGACAGCCGGTTGTTCTGCTGGCCTGCTTTGGGTCGATGCGAATGGCCAGAACATGCGGGGAAGCGGATTTAACTTAGGCGGTAACAGAGGTATAGCTTCCCCCGATACTAGTGCCTTCTCCCGATTCGAAACCTGGAACGCTAGTGCAGATGGTGACAATGATCCGACGGGAATCTGGACCGTTGGCGGCGGATCCTCTGTTGGTTATGGTGATTTTAGGGCAGTTATTACTGTAGAGAGAAATGGTGCAGACGAATTATTCTTCTATATAAAAAGTCCACGCTTGGGTCACAGTGTTAACATAAACAGTGCGGCAATTGCTAGTGCCGGCGGCGCAGGGTTTTTGTTAGTGTGTATGTTTATTCCGACTGGTGCCGCTTATTTGTTCGATCTTTATGTTAATTCTCAACTTTTAATAGGAACTACATTACCATGGCTGATCCAAAGCTAAGAGAAGCAAATAATTTGAAATTCGAAACGGAGCAATTGCGCTTTCAACGTGATCGTCTCAAACAAACACGTCGTGGCCACGCAGGACATGCAGAGGATTTATTAGATGATGTGGTAGCGGAATTTGAAGCTGAATGTGATGAGCTTGATATTGAGCTTGTAGCTATTGGAGAACCAACAGTCAATAGGGCGCAAATCAGAGCAAAAGCCAAAGGCAATTAAACTTACCAGTTCAGGTTAAAATGAATAAACCACATTTTACGGTTGTCATCCCGGCGCACAATTGTGCTCCATGGGCGAGGCGCAACCTGCGCTCTGCGCTCACACAAAAATACGACAATTATCAAGTCATGTATACTGATGACGCCTCATCGGATGATACAAATAAAATCATTTGTGAAACAATAGAAGAGCTGAGGCAATTGGGTTATGAGACATCATTTGAGCTTATAACAAACAGAACAAATAAAAGAGCATTGGCAAATCTATACAATATGATAGTCAATGCACATCCAGATACAATCATCGTGACACTTGATGGGGATGATTGGTTTCCGCACAATGAAGTATTAACAAATCTGTCGAAAAAATATAATTTAGATACATGGATCACTGCAGGTTCATATATTATCAACACAACATTGGAAATTGTTTCACCAAAGATAGACGAGCATTTTTGGGAAGGCAATATTAGACAGAAGCAACATTGGCCGTTTTCTCATTTGCGCTCATTCCGTCGATGGTTATTCATGCGAATCAAAAAAGAAGATCTGCTAGACGCAGATGGAGATTTTTTCAAGTTTACATTTGACAGAGCAATGATGTATCCTATGATAGAAATGGCCGCCAAGAGGCATTATAAGTCGATCCAAGAATCACTTTATGTATACAACAGAGAAAACCCGCAAGCAGTTGACAAGGTCCCAGAAACTAGAGTCCAGCAGCTGCGAATTGAGAAGATTTTAAGAGAAAAGAAGCCATATTTGGAGTTGTGAGATGGAAAAGAAAGTAGAAAAAAGCAAAGAAGATAAAGAAGAAATTAC
Source organism: Gammaproteobacteria bacterium (assembly GCA_003354005.1). GTDB lineage: Bacteria > Pseudomonadota > Gammaproteobacteria > PIWD01 > PIWD01 > PIWD01. The sequence continues at coordinate 31,012 of PIWD01000008.1, forward strand.
TTGTATGGGTTGGTTGGTACCTTGCCAACGCAATCCCGAGTCGTGTTCACTTTGCAATGGAACTGTCGATATAGAATACAACAAAAAACAATCTTGTTCTTCATGGGCAGAAGGAAAAATATATTGCAAAGAGGCTTGGGCTTTATTCAAGCGAGCTTTGTTTAGATTCGGTCGGGGGTTAGTCTTTATGATAAAGGGTTTTAGAACAAGAAAACAGACTGATCAATGTTCAATAGAAACCCATTATGATTTGAGTCATGTTGATAATTTGGGTAATGCTGGTGTGAATATAGATCATCATTTCCCTGGCCTTAAAAAGAAAGTCACTCCTTATATGGATCAACCAAAAGGCATTATTATTAATATGACGAGTGCCGGTGTCGACATAGATTCTGTTGTAAATGAAAATGCACAAGTTGTAGTGTCTAAAGCAAAAGCTTTTGAAGCAATTCCCGATACAAATTATCGTGAGGTAAAAGATGCCATTCTTGAGGGATATAAAGTTGATATTCCTGAGGTTGAGATGACATTCGAAGAAGAACATGAAAAACTACAAGATAAAACAGAACTATAATCATCGCAAAGAATACGTTCAATTAGATAAAACTGACTTAGATTCAAGCGATGAGTTCCAAAAAGAGGTTTATCAATATGCTCGGAGTTTGTTAAATGAGCATAAACTCAAAACAATTTTGGATATAGGAACTGGCTCTGGCTATAAGCTTGTCAATAACTTTAGGGATAAGAAGTTCGTTGGATTAGATTTAGAGCCGAATTTATCATTCTTAAAAAAGAAATATCCTTTGTTCGATTGGCGTCTGAGCGACTTCAACAAGCCGCCGGAAGGAAAGTTTGATCTTATTATTTGTTCAGACGTTATCGAACATTTATTGAATCCGGACGAACTGTTAGAATTCATTAAAAAGATCGATTTTGAATTTCTTGTTTTGTCTACACCTGAGCGAAGTGTAATTCAGGAACTGCAGAGAAGTTTTGGATGGGATGTAAAAGAAAGCGGTCCACCTTGTAACGTGCATCATATTCGTGAATGGTCCCAGGAAGAGTTGAAGATGTATATTGAATCAAACGGCTTTGTTGTTGAAGAACATTTCATGTGTCCGCAACAAAAAGAATGCCAGGTTGTTTTAGCGAGGATTAAATGAACATATTTTTAGAAAACGTAAGCATTAAATCGAACAGCGGACCAAATCACTTTGCACGCAAACTTAAAAAGTATCTCAAAAAATATGGCCATACATTTGAAGGAAGACAAAAGAAATTTGATTTACAGTTAACCTTTATCGAATCTACAGCGTACTATAGAGGCATTCCACGTGTCCAACGTTTAGACGGAATCTATTTTGATCCAACGAACAACTATGTGAACAAAAATAGGTTCATTAGTGACACATATAAAGCGACAGACGGTGTTATTTTTCAATCTCAGTATAGCAAAAGCCTTGTCGAACATTATCTTGGTAAACACAAGAAGAGCATCATTATTCCGAATGGTGCGGACATTGAACTTATTGATACAATAAAACCACTAGAAAATGACTTTATAAGCCGTTACAAGAACATCTGGTGTTGTGCATCAGCTTGGCGCCCTGTCAAGCGCCTCAGTGAGAATATTCGTTATTTTCTTGAGGTTTCTGAGAAGGATGACTGTCTCCTCATCGCGGGTTCTAACATTTCCAATGAAGAGGCTGCTTTGATAGAATCAGAGCGACGTGTTTACTATATTGGGCAGCTTGATATAGAAGAGTTATATTCTTTATTCAAGGCTTCGAAACACTTTATTCATTTAGCTTGGGTGGACCCTTGCCCCAATGTTGTTATTGATGCTCGTGCTTGTGGTTGTCACATTATTGGCGCTTCAATGGCGGGAACCAAAGAGATCGCTGGGCTCGGCGCTACGATAGTACAAGAGGAGCAGTGGGACTTCAATCCTGTTTCCGTTAACCACCCACCTGAACTTAATTTTAACAATCAGTATCAGAATGATGTAGAGTCTGATCTGAGCATGATGGACGTTGCAGCTGCTTATTCAGATTTCTTAAAAGGATGCAAAGAAGAGTATATCTATGAACATAAAAACAAAAAAAATCGATAATTTTGAGATGTCATTAAATCTTGCAGATGGTGGCATCTCAAGAACATTATACACGGTGGGGTACAGAGAAAAAGCTTTTATGCAGCTGCTTCAAGACACAGTCCAAGAAGGTGATGTGTGCATAGATCTTGGTTCAAACATAGGATACACAACTTTGTACATGTCAGAGCAAGTTGGCAAAACGGGGTACGTCTATGCGATCGAACCGGATCCACAAAGCTTATCGCTGCTAAGAAAGAATATTGAGCAAAATAATTTTTCAGATCGATGCGAGATTATACAATGTGCTATTTCAGATAAAGATGGAAAGCTTGACTTTTGGCAAGCGTCCAGACCCAACCTTAGCAGTGTTCATAAAACTGCATACAGCACAAATAAGCTAATCATTGACGCTTATTCACTTGAAAGTTTTCTTTCTAATCGTCGATATCCTAATTTTATCAAAATGGATGTAGAAGGTCACGAAGTGAAGATCTTTGAGGGTGCCCTAAATTACTTTTCAAATAATTGGGGACGGACGAGTTTCCTTGTGGAAGTTCATCCAAATTTTTATAACAAAGACAATGATTTTGCTGCGGTCTTGGAGCAGTTTTTCGAAATAGGCTTCAACACAAAGTTTGTTGTTAGCACACCAATCGCTCAACCAGCGATGTTCTCCATGTTTGGTTATAAGCCGATTACGGCAGTTAGTACAGATGGTTTTGTGAGGGGTATTTACAATAACATTTCGAATAGCAGCTTGCTGGAATTTGCTTGCAAGGAACATTATGAGAGCGGTAGCAAGAAGATAGTAAGGAGTTTCATGATTGAGCGAGAAGAATAAAAATTCTTATACTGTCGAAGATGTGCTGGATTATTGGAAAAATTCAGGGGTTGCAACTTATAACGATAAAAACAAAATGAAAAGGTCCTTTTCTGTCGCTCTGCGGCGTTACATCCCAGAAAAGACCTCAGGGACTTTGCATGAGTTCGGATGTAATATAGGCATGAATTTGAAATTAATATCGGAGTGCCACAATAACTTGATATTATCTGGAAATGACATTGCCAAGAACGCCCGCAAGCATCATTATGATTGTTTTGATTTTTATGAAGATGATACTGCAAGCTTTATAGAAAAAATGAATCCGGTTGATTACATTATAACAATGGCTCATTTGGTGCACATGCCACCAGAATTTAATGAAGCTTTGAAACTTATTCCGCAGAAATTTAAGAAGTTTCTAATAATTGCTGAGCAAAATAAATTAAAGCACAAGCTTGGTCCAACAGGAAAGAAGTTTGCAAGGCTTTATGATGAATTTTGGCCAGAATTGGAACTTATAGAAAAAACTCTATTGGAGACTTCATATACCATATTTGTATTCAAACATAGGACCATTCAATGATAACAAAGAGAGAGTACAGTTCCTATAATGCATATTTGGAACATCAAAAAGAAAAAACTGCTGATGAGAAGCGAAGAGAGCGTTTGCTAAAAGCTTTTGATAGAAGGAAGAACTATTTTGCTGCCCGATTTCAAGCTTTACCTTATAAGATAAAGAAGAATCTGCGTGATGTAAAAGTTATTTGTTTGGGTGCTCGAATGGGGGAAGAGGTTGCAGCTTTCAGGAATTTCGGTGCAGAAGCAATCGGTGTGGATTTGGTTCCCAATGAACCGTATGTTATAGAGTGTGATTTTCATAATTTACTTTTTGAAGATGCGTCGCACAATTTGGTTTATACGAACTGCCTTGATCATTCTTATGATCTTAAAAAGATATTTGATGAAGTTTATCGGGTTTTGGAGCGCAATGGTAGTTTTGTAATAGATCTGGATTTAGGTCACATGGGGCAATATGAGTCTATGCAAATTGATAAAGTGGCCAGTTTGTTAGAGTTAACAAGTATGACATTGGAATCTGATAATAAAGTAGAGACGTTGAGCTGCAAAGCAAGAGAATTGATATTGAGGAAGAAATGAAAAACTTTGGTGTAGTCCTAAAAGGATCAAGTGTCGCTCGGATAAATGAAGTGTCGCACATGTTTGATGATTGCTTCATTGTAAACAACATAGATCGCAATATAAACAACCAAGAGTCAGAGTGGTCAATTATTGCTCCGGCGGTAAAGGGAAAAAATATTGTACATTTTGTGAACAGGCTTCAAACTGCGGCGTTATATCCGCTGCATTATAAAGAGCTGGGGATAAAGGAGGTACAGTTCTCAAAAACAGGTTTAGATAAACACTTATCCCAGATGAAGCCTTATTATGAGTCATTGGATCTCAAAACAAACTTCCTTCCGCCAGAGCTATTAGAGTATAACAAGTTTTTTGATGATAAATTCTATCTTAAACCAGGTGACTCAGACTATAGCAAAAAGCATCCCAATACGGGTGTTTTAGCAATCATTTATGCAGCACACATCATAAAGCCAGAATTTTTATGGGTAATAGGTTTGGACTTCTATCAAACAGATTATCTTTTTCGTAGGCCATGGCAGAGCCCCCTCAAGAATCAGAGACTTAAAATGCAAAACACAGGCATGCAAGGTCACTTTGTTGATATAGTGGGAAAGAACCCAACTGTAAAATTCAAACTTATCACTGCGGCAGATTTCTCTGGCTTTGATTTGCCAGAAAATTTAGAGTTGATATAATTTACCCTAACTGCTTTAACTATTTAGCTTAGCAGACCACAGGAGAATTATATCGATGCCACGTAGACCACCTCGGAAGAGCAGATTAGCCAGAGAGCTTGTAAATACATTCGGACAAGAAAGTGCTTGGAGTGGTAGCGCGGATTCATTGGCGAATCACCTGGCTTCGTCTACAGCTGCGACTGGGTCTATTGTATTCAGTGGTGACGCTAACCAATATCTTCCAATAGAGTCGGGTTCGATCACCGTCCGAGACGGCGCCGGTAAGTCTTTAACAATGTGGCTTGCGTCTGGTTCTGTTCCCACTGCATCGATTGTCTTCAATGGCGATGCGAATGAGTATCTTCCTATAGAGTCTGGGTCAATCACATTGACAGATGGTATTGGTGGTACTCTGGCTTTGACTTTGGCTTCTGGCTCTGTTCCAACTGGCTCTATTGTATTCAATGGCGATGCGACAGAATATTTGCTTTTTGAATCTAGCTCTATTACTTTAACTGATGGTTTCGGTATTGACCTGGTAATGTATCTTGTCTCCGGTGCGTCTGATACAACCTCCCTTGTAAACACAGGCACCGGCTCTGGTTCGTCAAAGCCCGTTAACTTTGCCGGAAGCCCTGCCCCGGCTCGTATGGCCAAATTGTGCGCCTGGGAGATTCAATCTTCATCGCTTCATGTTTCAGCAGGTTGGGCTGCTGGGTATACGACACTTGAAGGAACTGTTGTTGGAGCTAGTTATGATGCGACAGCCTCATTTGAAGCAACTTCGAGCACGGGCGTGGAGATTGTTCCTGCAACAAACGGTTTCTTGGGCGGCAATGTTTCTAGTCTCTCAAACCAAATAATGTACGGAAATAGCATTGCTCCTGCACGGATGGCTAAGCTTTGTGCGGCTTTGGTTAATTCGGCATCGCTTCATGTTTCAGCAGGTTGGGCTGCTGGGTATACTACTCTTGAGGGAACTGTTGTCGGCGCAAGTTATGATTTGACCGCTTCGTTTGAAGCAACATCGAGCACTGGTGTGGAAATTGTTCCTGCAACAAACGGTTTCTTGGGCGGCAATGTTTCTAGTCTCTCAAGTCAATTGATGTACGGAGACAGCACAACTGGTGCTCGTATGGCTAAGCTCGCTTCTGCTCTGATTAATTCAGCTTCATTGAATGTTTCAGCGGGCTGGGCTGCAAGTTATTGTACGCTAGCCAGCACATTGCTTGGCAATCACATCCACGGCAATGACAACCTAACTGCCTCTTTTGAAGCCACCTCCAGCACCGGGGTCGAGATCACAACTTGGGCTGGCGGTAAGTAGAAAAAAGATTTAACATCCTCACTCAAACCTGCCATACTTAGGACATCTACTCCTTAGGTGTTCAATGCCCCTCAAAATAATAGCTGATATCGGCATTAACTACAATGCTGACTTTCGTCTCGTTGAAGAGATGATTCGTCAATGTTACGTAGGTGGCGCTGACGTCGCAAAGTTCCAATTGTATAGTTCTCAGGTTGTGTTCGGTGACGATTCTCGTAGGCACAATGAGATGACGTTTGAGCAAGCTGAGCGAGCAAAAAAGATTTGCGATTTTCATGAAATTGAGTTCATGGCGTCTGTTTTTGACGAAGAACGATTTGAGTGGTGTGAAAAGCTGGGTGTGAAAAGTCACAAAATAGCTAGCAGGACGGCAGTTCATGATATTCCTTTGGTAGAAAAGGTTGTAGCCTCTGGTAAGTTGACTTATATATCATTGGGGTTTTGTGCGAAGACAAAAGAACTTCCAATGTCGGCATATAGGCATTCGAACGTGAAATATTTGCGTTGCCTTTCAGGGTATCCAGATACATTTGACCAATATGTAAAGTATTACTATTACAATGAGTTTGTTGGCTTTAGTGATCATAGTTGTGGTGTCGCTTTTGCTTTGTACAATATAGCGAATGGCGCTCGAGTGATCGAGAAGCATTTTACATTGAACAAGGGTATGTCTGGAAATGACCACATTGGTTCGATGGATTTAAAAGAATTGAAAGATCTGCGGGAATATGGAGACCAGTTGTACAAAATAAGGCGTATTGCTCCGTGAGTGAAATGGAGTATGAGGATGCCAAGAGATTCTGGCTCAATTGGTGGAGGAGACGCAGGAATTATGGCCATATCTTAGATGATCAAAAACACTTCAAGAGAACACAGCATATTATAGAAAAATGTCAAGATCTTGGTTTGCAATTTGATTCTTTTTGTGAATTAGGTTTTGGAAATGGCAGGAACTTAGACCTTTTCAAAGGTGCATATCCAGATGTTCATTATTGTGGCAATGATATCAATCACAAAGCGTTTAAAGCCATGGAGAAACTACATCCAAATGTGACATTAGTTAATCTAGAAAAGTGCGATACTTTGGCTTATTTGCAGAGATTATCTGATAAATCAATTGATGTGATTTATACATATGGCCACTTAATGCACATAACGCAAGATGTGATATTTGATACATTTGCAAATATGAAAAGAGTGAGCAAAAAATATATCATTGTGTATGAGGGTTTTCGCAAAGACGGAGTTTATTTTAGACACAAAAAGTATAGATTTGAGCGAGATTATAGATTGTATTTCAATAATAGTGATATAATCCATTTTGAAATATTTAACAATAAGCGCAAGAAGATGCAATTGTTAATAAGTGAGCATAAATGAAGACATTCAAAGATGAAGATAAGAGGAAGATAAGGGAGTTTTTAAATATCGTCAGGCCAGTTGGTAAGTTTGCTAGGTTTTTGAAAGGCAAAAGTGTGGTTATAGTTGGCCCGTCACAACATATGTTGATCGAAAAACAGAAGGATTTAATTGACTCTTTTGATATCGTGGTGCGGTTCAAACTAGAAAAGAAATTGCCAATTGAAAAAAAGAAAGCTTCCTACATTGGCACAAAAACCGATGTGATGTATACCAGCAGAACGTTGCCGAAAAATGAAGAATCTGGTTTGTTCAGGAAGATGAAAAGTGGTGTTGTAAAAAGTTTGGAAAATGGCGGCGTCTCATTTTACAGGGCCAGCTGCCCCGGCGAGGTTCTCGCAGACGAACACCAAAAGACAAGTCAACTAACAGAAGACATTATGTACACTAAAGTATCCCAGGATCCATGGGCAGAAGTTTTACGTCCATACGCTCTGGGTGTGAAAATGGCAAAATCAAATTCAAGGTTGGCACCGCAAGCTGGGTATTTTGGTTTGATGGAAATTTTGGCAAGTGAAGCGGCACATGTTCATATTATGGGCATGACTTTTTATTTCGGTGGCGGCAATATGTTTTATGATATTGTCAAGAAAGGAAGGAACATTCCTGTAAAAAATAAACACGATGGCATAGCTGAATTGCGGACGTATATAATGGCTCATGAGTTGCTTATAGACAAAAAGAAGATAACAACGGATGATGTTTTGCTGTCAATTATTGAAGATTATTGTGATGATTTACCAACGAAAGTAATTTGCCAGCGCATTAATATTCTATGTGGCATAAAAGCGAGCAAGAAATGAAAGTATTGGGAGTAACATTAGCCCGTGGTGGTTCAAAAGGAATACCAAAGAAAAATATTAAGATGATTGCTGGGTTACCATTAATGGTGCACACGATCGAAGCTGCCTTGCGAAGTGATGTTTTTGATCATTATATTGTTAGTACAGATTGTGAGGATATAGCTTCAATGGCCGTAGAATACGGAGCACATGTACCGTTTATGAGACCGGCTAAGCTATCAGGTGACAAAGTTTGGTCCAGGGACGCTTTAAAACATGCAGTTTTGGAGGCGGAGAAGCATTATAAATGCAAGTATGATTATGTCATGGAGCTCCCAGCTGTTGCGCCTCTCAGGGACGAAAACCATATAAAAGATGCATTTATCAGGATGGTCAAGGCTAATCCTCATGTTGATAGTGTAACGTCAGTGACACCGATAGTGGATAAGCATCCGAAAAGAATGAAACGAATAACAGAGGAAGGTTGGCTGATAGACTTAGCGGAGTTCCCTGAGGGTGAAGGTTCAAGAAGGCAAGATCTGGAACAACTTTACATTAGGAATGGCGCAATTTTCATGATGACACGAAATTGTATTGTTGAAAAATTCTCAAGACACGGCGATATTTGTTTGTCTTATATTATGCCCAATAATGTGTCTGTCAACATAGACACAATGATCGATTTTAAATTGGCGGAGGTTTTGCTGAATGGGTAAGGGAACTGTTTTTGTCGCGGGATTATGGCATTCTGGCACAAGGATAATTCCTGAATTGTTGTTCAATAATGGGTACAAGATGGGATACAGATCTGACAGTTGGGATGCGTCTGACATATGGGCTAGATCTGGGGCTGTTGCGAAACTAAAAGAAGCTTGTGAAAAAAGGGAGTGGGTAAAGAAATCGAAGATTTCTGATTATGATGAAGAAGATGTAAAATATATGCAGTTTGCAATAAATCACCATTTTAAAGAGATTGGAATGGAAGAAGGGCAAAGGGTTATTAAACTACCAGGTTTTTCATTGTTTCTTCCTTTGATACAAAAAAGTTTTCCAAAAAGTAAGATAATATACGTTGTTCGTAATCCATTGGATTTGGCGTTGTCCAATATTGAACCTTTGTTTTTTAAAGAGTTGATCGAAAAGAATGAGCAAAGATTTGCATCTTTGTTCTCAAAGAAAGTTAAATATACACCAACACAATTAAGGCGCGCTCTTTTAGCTCGTTGGACGTTGGCTGTTAAGGAGCTGAAGTTTTTAGAGAATAAAGATAATTTTATTGTTGTTCGCTATGAAGACTTGTGTGAGAATTTAAATTTATGTTGTAAGGGATTTTCTGTTTTTTTAAAAACAAAGATAAAACCAAAAATTGATATAAAGCCAAGAATGTCTAAGTTCTTAGAGCAAAATTTCTATGTGAAGTATAGCTTTAAGTTATTGGATGAAGGGGATTTGCAAGATTTTGGTTATGGTTCATGGTATAAAAAGATACAGAAATGGAGTGATGAATGAAAGAAATTAAAAAAGGAATCCGAATAGACGCTCCGTGGGGATTTTTAGATCAAAATCTATTAACTTTATTTGAAGATTATGTTTTTGACATGCTGAAGGACCCTGAAGAGTGTGTTATTGTTAATCCAGGAACAGAAAAGTTTTTAGATGAAAAGTATTTTTGGATAATGCGGGATCTGAAGGTTGTTGGGACACCTTCAACTGGTGTCGGCCACATAGACATCGAATATCTTGATAGTAGGGGTATTAAGTGTTTCTCTCTTCTTGATGACAGGGCTGCACTAGAGGATATACATGCTTCAGCAGAATTTACTTGGTTACATATTATGAACGCATTCAGGAAGTTTATTCTTGCAGCACAAAACGTGAAAAGCTGGCGTAAGCAGTCCAATGAGAGGTTGTTGCGCTCAAGAGAATTGGCCGGTAAAACAATTGGTATTATAGGATTTGGGAGAATTGGCAGAAAAGTAGCAAAGTATGCCAAAGCTTTTTCGATGAAAGTTAAATATTACGACCCATATGTGGAACAGCAATGTTTTGAGAAAGTTAAGACAATTGAAGAGCTAAAGGATGTTGATATCTTGTCAATTAACTGTTACTTGACAGAGGAAACTCGAGGTTTGATCAGTAATGGGATTTTAGATAATTTTAAAGACGGCTTGATCGTTGTTAATACATCTCGTGGCGAAGTGGTGGATGATCCATATATTTGGAAATTGCTTGATAAAAATAAGATCTTTTACGCTGCAGACGTATTAACTGGGGAGCAATCTCCAAACCTCCTTTCTGAGTATTTACTTTTTTATGAAAAGTTTGTTGATAAAGTTTGTATTACACCCCATGTTGCCGGGGCGACAATTGAAAGTCAAACAAAGGCACTTAAAACAATTTTGAAATTATGTTCTGATTATCTAAAGGAGTTATGAATCAAATGGGTAGAACCAATATTGTTGTGAGTATCGATATGGCTGCTCCAATGTTCTCAAAGTTTAAAACTAAAGACGGCTCAGAAAAGAAGAGGGTTTCTTTTAGCAAGAAACTTCGGCCAAAAGTATTCTTCGACTTGACCCAAGTGCCGGAGGATGTCAAAGAGCGATATATTGAAAATCTCATTGAGTCTGTTGAAATTGAGGGTTTAATTAGGGCTGCGTTAAATTATTTTGAAGAAAATATAGAGGAGCTGACTTTGAATAATGTCTAGACGCACAATTATAATGAAAATTATGTCTGGTGATTCTACCATTTTTTCTCGCAGATTTAGATCTGGCGCCAACCGCCTTTATTTGGGCTATTCTGATATTAGCGAGAAAATAAGAAAGGAGGACCAGGAAGCATTAATATTGGATCTGTTATACGACCTATATGTTCTTGAGCCTAATCTTGGGCTTACTTTAGAGAAAGAGCGTCAATCACTCAGTGCTCAAATTACATTGGAATTGATTGTCACATCTGCTGCTATGCACGGAAGGTGGCAATTGAGAGGTGATCCAAATTTGTATGATTGGGTTGGGTATCGTGAGCTTTTTAGCGTTGATATGTCGCCCGAAGAAGATCGAGAAAATATATCAAAGTTTTTGCAAGCAGCTGCGCATAGGTTTTCTGCTGAAGTAGAGGCATATGGGCCACCATCCTGGCCCACCTGCTCCACCTGCGAAGGTAGATATGTTTAAAGTAACTGTCGCTATCTGCTGCTACAAGCAAAAAGAGTGGCTTCATCGTTGCCTCCGCAGTCTCTGCAATCAAACGTTGCCAAAGAACAAGTTTGAAGTAATTGTGGTAGATGATGATCCAACAGATAGTGGGTTAGAAGACATAGTGGAAAACGCGGCGGCTTACATAAACATTCGTTTGCTTAAAAACAAGCAGAATCTCGGACTTCCAGGTTCCTTAAACAAGATTCTTAGGAAGTCACTTGGACAGTACTTTGTTCGTGTTGACGCAGATGACTATGTTTCAAAGCATTATCTGTACATGCTTTCTACGTTTCTTGACATGAATTCTGGCCCACGAGTGATGGATACAAAGAATAATTATCAAGCCGTTGCTTGTGACTACTTTAAGGTTGATGATACAGGAAAACTTTTAAGTAGACATTCTTCTGAACAAGAGATGATTGCTTGTGGTATCATGTTCACATATGAGTCGCTTTGTGCGATCGGGCTTTACAATGAAGAGTTCAAGATGCGTGAAGGGCATGATTTGTTAAGGCGGTACAAAGAAAGATTCAACCTTTATAATCTCCCTTTGCCGCTATACAAATACAGAATGCATGAAAACAATAGAACGAAAGATGAAGTTAGAAAAGAATACGACGAATTGATTGCTTTATCACCTTAATGGGAGTAAAAAAAATGCAAGTTGGAATAGTGGGAATGGGGAAAGTTGGCCAAGCTATGTTTGACCTTTTTAAGGATCATTATCAAGTTCGTGGTTTGGACGATGATGGTCTTGGTAATGAAGATAGTATTGAACATTGGAAATACCATTTCTATGATGCAAAGCGTATAGTTAATGTTGTTGACAACCTGGATGAAAACTTAGATTATATAAAAAATAGAATCAATGACTGTGATGTAGTTTTTGTCTGTGTTCCAACACCTCAAGACCAACATGGTTCATGTGATACAAGTATTGTTCGAGAGGTCATAGACTGGTTGGATGTTCCTTTGATCGTCATCAAGTCAACAGTTTCACCCGGAACAACAGATGAGCTTATGTTTGCGGGCGAAACAAAACCCAAAAGCATTGTTTTCTCTCCAGAATATTGTGGTGAGTCAAGTTACTGGACTCCCTACAAGTTTCATTTAGATATTGTAGAGACTCCATTCTTTATCTTTGGTGGTGAACCAGAAGATACATCGAAATGCGTTGATCTTTTTATGAAAGTGTGTGGGCCAACAAAGAGATATATTCAAACGACAGCTAAAGCAGCTGAACTCGCGAAGTATGCAGAGAATACGTTTTATGCTACAAAGATAGCTTTTTCGCATGAGATAAAGGAAATTTGTGATGCCCACGGAGAAGATTACAATGAAGTCCGAGAACTTTGG
>PIWD01000128.1 GCA_003354005.1 Gammaproteobacteria bacterium
AGGTAGTTTAACCTTCGGGAGGACGCTTACCACTTTGTGGTTCATGACTGGGGTGAAGTCGTAACAAGGTAGCCCTAGGGGAACCTGGGGCTGGATCACCTCCTTAACGATAGATACATCTGTTTGTTAGTGTCCACACACATTGCATGGTTGAAAAGTAAGAGAGTTTAGAAAAGGTTCCCAAACCTTTTCATACTCGGATTGGGTCTGTAGCTCAGTTGGTTAGAGCGCACCCCTGATAAGGGTGAGGTCGGTGGTTCAAATCCACTCAGACCCACCAGTCCGAAGAAAAGAAACACTCGATGGGGTTATAGCTCAGCTGGGAGAGCGCCTGCCTTGCACGCAGGAGGTCTGCGGTTCGATCCCGCATAGCTCCACCATCTCTAAACGTATTTACTTTTGTGAGTATTTTTAGACGTGGTCATTCGAGAATGATTCACACGCTCTTTAACAATTTGGAAAGCTGACTAGTAATCAATCAGCGTTATACGTAACGCTGAATGAAAACTAAATTTTAAAAGTTCTCAATATAAAACAACACATTTAAGTGTCTTGTATGTTGAGTGCATCATCGATGTACTCTTCAATCTATTTGAGTCCGGCGAAAAAAAACCAA
>PIWD01000009.1 GCA_003354005.1 Gammaproteobacteria bacterium
TGGAAACATCAAATGCTAAACAGCGTTCCCTTCTATCAGGCTAGCAATTATCAGCACGCGCTAATACTTGTACCACTGTGCTTTATGCTTAGCTGGCTTTGCTGCTTTCTCATCAAAGAACCTCAACATAGCAAAACCTAGCCACTACGATGCTTTACCTTTTTTAAAAAAGCTTCTGCTTCTGCTAATTCCTTTGGTGTATTAATTTCTAGTGTATGTTCCTTAACCCAACACACCCGAATCTTATAACCATGTTCTATTACACGCAATTGTTCTAGTGATTCAGCTAATTCTAAGGGTGTTTGCTCTAACTGCGTATAAGTCTCCAAAAAATCCCGTCGAAATGCGTAGACACCCTTATGGTGTAAAACAGGCATGTCAGAAGGTATTGTGCGTAAATAAGGAATCGCTGCACGTGAAAAATAAATTGCATAACTCTGTAGGTTTGTTATGACTTTGACAATGTCTGGTGAACGATAAGCATAACTACCATCTAAAGGTGAGGCTAAGGTTGTCATATCAGGATTTTCACCGATCAAGTAAGGCTCTATCAGTGTATTGAGCATTTCAGGCTTAACAAAAGGTTCATCACCTTGTAGATTAATTATTACATCTGCCTGTGGATACTGTTTGGCAACAATGGCAACGCGATCACTTCCCGTTAGACAATCAGTACCTGTCATTTCAACATCACCACCGATTTGGTGTATCAGATCTGCTATCTCCTTACTGTCTGTCGCAACAACAACTTGATTTAAACATTCGCAAGCCTTTGCTGCTTCAAAAGTTCGTTGTACCATCGGCTTACCACCAATCAAGCTTAAGGGCTTACGTGGTAAGCGCACCGAAGCAATACGTGCTGGTATAACACATAGAGTAAACATATCTATTTCCTTGCTCCCAACAGAAGCATCATATATTTCCTTAAATCCTGCGCCATTTGCTACCCTGTGCTGTATCCTCTAGGATAATACCTGATTTAGCCAAGCTTTTCCTTATCTCATCTGCACGCTTCCAATCCTTTTGTTTCCGTGCCTGTTCTCGCTCCGCGAGTTGTTTGATGACATCTTGGTCTTTTAGCAGCTCCACTGGCACGTTTGATTTTCCACTAGCTTGTAAGAATTCAACAGGTGGCTGTTGAAACAAACCCAGTGGCTCCGCCAGCATCAGTAACTGTTGACGATGCAATAGTGCCTCATAGTTGTGCTGGGTTACGCGCAGGCGGTTTATCTCACGCACTAAATCATATAAAACGGTTAAAGCCAATGGGGTATTGAAATCATCACACATTGCCCGATGAAAGTTGTCTATATAGGATGTCGTGACATACCCTTTACCTTTTTTACTATTAATCACTAAATCAGCCGAATCACGCAGTGCTAAGTAACAGCGTTGCATCATTGTATGCGCTTGTTTCAGACGTATCTCTGTGTAGTCAAGCGGATGACGGTAGTGACTGGCCAATAGGAAGTAACGCAATACTTCTGCATGATGCTCTCTTAATAAGCTACGAATGGTAAAGAAATTACCCTTCGATTTTGATATTTTTTCCGCATTAAGTTTGACATGCCCCACATGCATCCAATGATGTGTCAAGATTTTCTCAGAAATACCTTCAGACTGAGCAATTTCATTTTGATGGTGTGGAAATTTAAGGTCAACTCCCCCCCCATGGATATCAAAAGTATCACCCAATAGTTGCATTGACATCGCAGAACACTCGATATGCCAACCTGGCCGACCATCACCAAATGGGGAGATCCAACTCGGCTCATCAAGCTTGGCAGCCTTCCACAAGACAAAATCAAGCGAATGCTTCTTTTGAGGATCCACTGCTATGCGTTCACCTACATGTAATTTTTCCAAAGATTGACCAGCTAACTGCCCATATTTTTTAAATTTTGGCACATGATAATAAACATCACCACTAGCAACGCGATAGGCTAAGCCTTTTTCAATCAAGCCCTGGATAAGATTGATCATCGCTGTAATATGCTCTGTTGCACGTGGTTCAAGTGTCGGCATCAATATACCTAGTTGACGTTCATCTTCATGCATCACTTGAATATACTGTTCAGTTAACGATTGATAAGAACGCCCCTCTTTATGCGCGCGTGCAATAATCTTATCATCAATATCAGTAATATTGCGTACATAACGCACGTTGTAGCCACACATCCGTAGATAGCGCACAATGACATCAAATACGACAAATACCCGTGCATGACCAATGTGACAGTGATCATAAACCGTCATACCACAAACGTACAAGCCCACATGCTGTGGGCGAATGGGTGTAAATTTCTTCTTACTTTGGCTGAGAGTGTCATAAATATAAATATCGCGCATAAGACCCCTTCACTGACCTGGGAATCGGTCACTTTGCTCTAATACTGCCTGCAAACGTTGCTTGAACCAAGCTTGACCACGTAATTGCATCAACTCACCTAACTTTGGACCATCATTAAGTCCAGTCAGTGCCATACGTAACGGTTTGAAAAGCTGCTTACCACTCAGCCCTGTCGCTTGTTGCAATGCACGCTGCCATGTTGAAAAATCTGTTGCTTCCTCTAGTAAGTGTATGGCCTTCCCCCAAAATACTAGCCCCATTTGTTTAAAGGTAAGCAAGGTCTCAGTATCAAATACAAGCTGTTCAGCATAACAAGCTTGCAATAAATCCTCAGCATCTTGTGGCAGACTTATATTGCCTTTGATGAATCGAATAAAGGGCAATTGCTCCGTCACAGAAAGTGATTTCAAATTCTTAGCTAACAAATGCTGTAAACCAACTTCATCTAAAGCTGCAACAGCTTTACGCTGCCAATACAATAAGTGTTTCTCATGGAAACAGGCAGGCGAACGGCTTATCTTCTCAGTTGAAAAACCCTGAGCTAGTTGTTGCCATGTTAGTAAATTTTCTTGATCATCATATCGATGTCCTAACCGCGCTAAATAATTAATAATAGCCTGTGGCAAAAATCCTTTTTGACGCAGTTCTTGTATGCTCACACTTCCCTCTCGTTTGGAGAGAACTTGCCCACCTATACGTGTAATCAAGGGTAAATGTGCATACACTGGTGACTTGAAGCCTAAGGCTTGCTGCACCATCATCTGACGAGCTGTATTCGACAAATGATCTTCACCTCGTAAAATATGGCTAATTTTTAGGTGTGCATCATCAAGTGCATTACAGAAAATAAAAGAAGGGTTCTGATCCGTGCGCTGTATGATAAAATCACCGATATTACGCCCATGAAATACCTGTTCCCCATAAATGAGATCATTAAACTTAATCAGTTGATCGTCTTCAACATGAAAACGCAAAACAGAACGCCGCCCCACTGCACGATGTGCTGCAATTTCTTCATCAGATAAATCCTGACAAACTCCTGAATAACGCGCTGGTTGACTGGCTGCACGCTGACGGCGATTGACTTCCTCCAAGGTCGCCTGATCACAGAAACAAGGGTATGCCCTCCCCTGCTTAAGTAGGCGTTGATAATAAGTCTGATAAATCGATAAACGATTCGCCTGATAATCAAGTGGTCTCAACTGCCCCACTACTTGCTGAGCATTTCCCCACCACTGTAAGCCCAACCAAGCTAAATCATCACACAATGCCTGCACATAGTGCTCTTCTGATCGCACCTTGTCAGTATCTTCAATTCGTAGTAGAAATCGACCCTGTAGCTTTGCAGCAAACAAAGCATTAAATAAAGCTGCACGCGCATTACCCAAATGCATGTACCCAGTCGGGCTGGGACAAAATCGCACTCTTATTGTGGGGTTGTCTATTCTATTCATAAGCATCCATGTTACAATAAATTCTCATTCATGTCATTATAGTGCTCATGTATCAACATAGCTTATTCATTTCAGATTTGCACCTTAGCCCACAGCACACCGACATCACGAGGCATCTGTTTACCTTCCTACAGCAACAGGCCAGGGATGCCCAGTGTCTTTATATCCTGGGTGATTTATTTGATTACTGGATCGGTGATGATGACTCTGCACCATGGCTCTCCAGCATTAAACAACAATTCAAGGAACTGACTCGATACGGCACTACTGTTTACATCATGCCTGGCAACCGTGATTTCTTGCTGGGCACATCGTTTGCAGCCTCAACAAACTGCCATCTACTCGCTGATCCAACGGTCATACAACTATATGAAAAAACAATTTTACTAAAACATGGTGATGACCTCTGTACTGACGACCTCAGCCATCAAAAATTTCGTAGCTATACCCATAATACTCGTCTACAGCACTATTTCTTGGCACTACCACTGTGTACACGACACTGGATCGCAAAACGAATCCGACACGCCAGTAGACAACGCCAATACAAGCAACCAATTGCCGACATAAACCCTCAAGCTATCACCCAGGCTCTGCAACAACATAAAGCTGATTTACTTATTCATGGGCATACACACAAACCGCTGATCACAGAACATCGTTGTGTACTAGGAACCTGGGAATCACAACCCTATGTACTACGCTTTGATCAAAATGGTGCACAACAGATAGGAATAAATTAACCTCTATGCTAAAAGATATGATGAGCACCACAACTCTTCTGACGAGCCAGTGCAAAACTAACAGTCAGTGACGCAGTAGTCAAAAGATTTCTTAAACTTAAGTTATCAGTCGAAATAGACTTATTGTCTGAGGATCGTGCATTAAAAACGGCCTGCATACTGGCTAAGGCTTGCTGTGCTTGTCGCAGTTGATCATTGCTGCGAATAATGCCGACTTTTTCCCACATTAATTTCCGAATTGTACTATACATACGTGCAATCTGTTCTGGGTGCAAGCTGCCTCCATTGATGCGGATTGTATCAACTATGTGGCTATCTGCCCTCGAGCTTATCTGTTCTTGCATATTTAAGTATTTTGGTAAATGATAGCTTAAATTATTTGCTAAAGCGATACATTCCAACAATGCGTTACTCGCTAAGCGATTGGCACCATGTAAACCACTGCATGCCACTTCACCAATTGCATAGAGTCCTAATCGGTCGGTTACTCCATTTGAGTCAATCCGTATCCCCCCACAACTATAGTGTGATGCTGGTGAAACAGGGATGGGCTGTTTTGTGATATCAATACCAAATCGCTTGCAGTATCGCGTGGTAGTCGGGAATTGTTGCCGAATAAAATCAGCCGATCGATGCGTGATATCCAAATTAACATGCTTAATCTGGTACTTGTTCATGGTTTGTGTAATGGCACGTGCGAGGATATCACGTGGTGCAAGTTCAGCATTCACATCAAAGGCATCAAGAAACCGTTTTCCATTAGGTAACAGTAATTGTGCACCTTCACCACGCATAGTTTCACTAATAAGTAGTGGGTGTCCACCTTCAGGCTGAAAGCATGTTGGATGAAATTGATTAAATTCCAAATTAGCAATGCGACATCCTGCACGCCAAGCCATAGCAATGCCATCCCCAACTGATCCATTCGGAACAGAAGTATATTGATAAATAGCACTAGCACCACCACAAGCGAGTACGGTCGCACTTGCTTTGATAATTAGTCTCTTGCCCACGCAATCTAGCACATATGCCCCGATGCAACGTTGATCTGCATCAATTATCAAATCATATGCTGTATGTTTTGTAAGCCATGTGATGTGATTATTTTCCTGCACTCGTTTAGCAAGGTTTGTTGCAATAGCATATCCTGTATGATCGGCCGTATGTACGATACGTCGTCTGCTATGACCAGATTCTTGCATAAGCTGGTATGATCCAGCAGCATCATGTGTGAATAAAACACCCTGTTGCCTTAGCCAAGCTATAAGACCAGGTGCTTGAGCGGTAATCTGTGCCACAATCTGTGGATTACACAGGCCATAACCTATTTTTATTGTATCTTCGGCATGCAGTTGTGGATGGTCATCATCACGCATCGCTGCCGCAATACCGCCCTGTGCCCAAGCTGTACTACCAGAAATTAAGGAATCCTTGCTGAGCAACAGAATAGAGTAGCCATGTGTTGCTAATTTTAATGCAGCAGCAAGACCCGCAGCACCACTCCCAACAATCAGTAGATCACAGTAGCGCGTGTTGGGGTTTGTCAATTTCGGCATTTCAACATGCATTGTGTATCGTTAGGAGGCATGTGTATAACGGGATAATTTCTCTATGGCTCGTTCCAATGTCGCTATGTCCGCAGCACATGATAAACGTAAGTGATGAGGCACACCAAAAGCAGAGCCTGGCACCAAGGCAACACCCGTTTTTTCCAGTAAATCTTCAGCTAATACTTGGTCACTCACTAAGGCAAGCCGTTGCTGTAGTTTACGAACATTTGGGTAAAGATAAAATGTACCGTGGCTTGGTAAGCATTTGATGCCAGGCAATTTAGACAAAACCTGATATACCCTATCATGGCGCTCCTTATAAGCCTGTACCATCTTTGTAACAACAGTCTGGTCACCACATAAGGCAGCCTTAGCCGCTACCTGAGCAATCGAACAAGGCGCAGAAGTACTTTGTGATTGAACCTTGTGCATCGCTTGAATGACAGCTTGTGGCCCAGCAGCATAACCGCTACGCCAGCCCGTCATTGCATAAGCCTTGGAAACACCGTTGATGACGATAGTACGTGATTTCAGTTCAGGACAAACCATCACAAGATTATGAAATAAGTCTGTATGCCAATAAATTGACTCATAAATATCATCGGTCATAATCCATACCTGTGGATGCACAAGCAATACCTCTGCCAATGCTTGCAACTGCTGTTTACTATAAGCGATGCCTGCTGGATTTGAAGGTGAGTTGATCATCAGTAATTTAGTTCGTTTTGTGATAGCCTCTTTTAGCTGCTCTGGGCTAAGGATAAAATTTTGATCAAAGTGTGTATCGACAATACGGGGTTGTCCACCACAGAATTTCACTATATCAGGGTACGATACCCAATATGGTGCTGGAATAATTACCTCGTCACCTGCTTCAATCAGTACTTGAATTAGATTAAAAATAGCTTGCTTAGCACCAGTTGATGCGATAATTTCCTTTGGCGTATAAATTAACTTATTATCACGTTGCAATTTTTCAATAATCGCTTCTTTCAAGCCTGCATAACCACCAACTGCGGTATATTTTGTGAAACCATCTACAATCGCTTTCTTTGCTGCTTCCTTTATAAATGATGGTGTGTCAAAATCGGGTTCTCCGACACCTAGATTAATCACTTCTCGCCCAGCCTGTTGTAGAGCACGAGCCTTATCTGCTACTGCAATTGTTGGTGAAGAACGCAATTGCGTGACACGTTGTGTCAATATGTGTTCCATTGATAATTCTTCCTTTGCTATGTTATGAATCCCCACTACCAAGTAGCTACTCAGCTCCACGCATCGTACCAAAAAAATAGCTGGGTGCAAAGTGGTTACAGCTATTTTATTCAAAAATTTCTAAACCAAATTAACGGGATATCTGTCATGTATAGTGTTAACCGTTGCTAGCCTATTTACCAAAAATGAGCATAAAGCCTATATCCTTATATGGGGATATAAGCGAACTTAAGAAAAAGAATTGACTATATTAAATATATTTCATACAATTAGCGGGGGGCTTTTATGAAATCTTCAAAGCAATATATTGAAAACCAGCACTATATAGGGAGTATTTTTAGTGAATCCTGCTCGTAGTTACGGTCATACTGATGATAGAGATTCGCATCACCTAGAGGAGATTCCTTTATTGTTAATAATTATTATACCTGCAATAACAGTCTCTGACATACTACTGATAATAGTTGGGCTGGGGGTTAATCCCCTGTTGTTGCTTCCTGCTGTATGCTTGCTCGCCATACTATTAATATTCTTACACTATTTGTGCTCCAGCTCAAAAAGTAACGAGATTCCAACTGTAATACTATTGACTCTTGGCCTGTCTTATCTAGTATTTTCCCCAATTGCTATTACTATTTTCTGTATGCCTATCCTTCATCTCATCATATTGAGCAATTTTTATCAAATTATATCCTTCCCGTGCATATTAGTAATAGCTATGTTATGGCTGTATATTTTATGTAAATTAAATGATAAGTATGAGGTGGTATGCCATAAATTTGCAATAATAACTATTGTCCTTGGCGCACTACTGATAACAGCTTCTCAATTACTGCTGCCCGATCTGATTCTTTTAGCTACGTGCATAGGTTGCTGTATGATTTTCCTTCCACTATTTATGTTGATTTTTTCTATTTATCCATTCACTGTTACAGAAACAAGATATGTAGGTGTCGCTGAACAAAAAAAATCGGCATTAGTAACCAGTAACACTAAAAAAGAGAGCAATAACTCACAAGAAAAACTAGGATCAACAAATGAATGTGGGGTAATAGTAATCATCACCTCGGAGGATGAGGACGACACCAACACTCTCCCCAAAGCAACCATTAACTAGATGTAATTTCGTTAAGTAAGGTCATATGTTCTTTAGCATATGTACCAGTCACGACAAAACCACGCAATTTATGATTTATGTCACGGTATTCAGCACGTTGGTTACCTGACTGCTGTGTGATTTGCCATTCACCTTCTTCTTGTTCCTGTGAAAGTGACGGTATACAAAAAGACAGGGGATAGGTCGCCGTTTTTAACATAATGACCATAGCTGGGTAGTGTAAGCGTTCAAGGTTATTGCCAGCTACCAAGTTCTTAGCCAATACTTCGCTACAGTAGTGAATAGGTGCGATGAAGCAGCACCAATCACCGTCAACTTCGGCACAGTCCCCCAGTGCATAGATGTCAGGGTCACTGCTCATAAGCCCTTTGTCGACGATGACCCCTTTGTTAGTTTTTAGACCAGCTTGTTCTGCCAGGCGTGTATTAGCACGTAGGCCAACAGCTGATAATACACCATCTACACGTAGGTTTGATTGATCAGACAGGAGCAGCTGAAAATCTCCCGCCTTTTGTGCTTCAATACCTTTAAGGGTAACGTTCATTCGCCAATCGATACCACATAGGCTATGTAGTTGTTGTTGTAGTAGTTGCCCACTTTTGGCTGGAATGAAGCGAGATAAGGGATGTGGATCTAAGGACACAACACTTACTTGAAAACCAGCTTTACTGAGTTCATGAGCAAATTCTGTACCCGCCAATCCTGACCCAAGGATAGCAATGTGTTTTTTACCTGATAACCATATTCGAAACTGGCGATAGTCACCTAGGTTATTCACAGAGCACATCGCTTGTTGTGTGTCACCTGCGATTTCAATCTGATACGGTTTCGCACCACAAGCGAGTACTAATTTTTTATAGCTTAGTGTTTGACCATTATCGTACTGAATGGTATGTTGTTTGCGATTGATGGCAGTGACATTTGTTTGTGTTAAGATCGTGGCAGACAGTTCATCTGCCATTGTAGCTGCATCAGCAATTACCAGTTCATCTGGTGTTTTATTTTGTAACATCGCAACGGAAAGCATGGGTTTGGAATAAAATGCACCATCATCTTTTGTAACTATGGTCAAGGGTGTGTAAGGATCAGCACGACGCCAAGCTTTGGCAAAGATATACCCTGCAAGACCACTTCCTATTATGACTAAGGGTGTCCTCTCTGACATATTCTCAGGTTTGTTGTTTGACATGACCTGTTTCTCTTGCTGTTTGTGTTACCTGTCCGTAGCGTTTAACAGCCTCCACAAGCACGCTTACATGTTCTGGTGGGGTGGCTGGCAAAATACCGTGCCCTAAATTAAAGACGTATCCTGTTTTGTCCCCTAGACTTTCAAACATTTGTTTTACAAGCTGTTTAATAGTAGCTGGTTTGGCGTACAAAGCGACTGGGTCTAAGTTGCCTTGTAGGGCTGCTGCATGACCTATTTGTTGCCTGGCTGTTCCTAAGTTGACAGTCCAATCCACACCAATGGCGTGGCAATTTGTATCAGCTATATCGGTTAACCAACCTCCACCCCCTTTAGTGAATAGGATAATTGGGACATGCTGGCTCAGCACACTCTGCTTTAAATCATGGACAATATCACGCATATACGCAAGCGAACAACTTCGGTAGTTATCAGTATCTAATACCCCCCCCCAGCTATCAAACAACATAACAACTTTGGCTCCAGCGTTAATTTGTGCCTGTAAGTACTGTTTCACAGATTCAGTAAGCAGCTCTAGTAGTCGGTGCAATGTGGCTGGTTCATTAAAGAGTAAGGATTTGATGCGTTCAAAATGCCGTGAGCTTTTACCCTCAACCATATAGGTAGCTAAAGTCCAAGGGCTGCCACTGAAGCCAATCACGGGTATACGCCCTTTCAGTGCAGCAACAAGGGTGGCTACAGCTTCACTGACATAACCCAAGTCTGTATACATATCTGGCACACCAAGAGCTGCAATATCGGCTGCATTTTGTATGGGTCGCTCAAAACAGGGGCCTTCCCCAGCGGTGAAGTATAACCCTAAACCCATCGCGTCTGGGATAGTTAGGATATCGGAAAATACAATGGCAGCATCTAAATCAAAGCGTGCCAAGGGCTGTAAGGCGACTTCACAGCATAAGCTGGGCGTTTTTATGAGGGTGTTAAAGTCTATTTTGGCGCGAATAGCACGGTATTCTGGCAAGTAGCGTCCAGCCTGGCGCATAAGCCACATAGGCACACAGTCTACGGGCTGACCAGTCAGTGCTTTTATAAGACGATCATTCATTGGTTTATTTGCTCCGAATTAAGGCATAGGCACTAAATGGAGTGCCGTTGCAAGTTCCAGCATAATAATAACACATGCCCCCACAAATATGATTAGCAGAATGCCTTTACCACCAAATAAGCGATAAGCAACCTGTTTTTTTTCTTGGTAACGCGCTCGCCAGACCATCAGTACGGGCAAGATACCGTATAATATGGCGATAAATACCCCTCCATAGCCTAAAGCCAGGATAAAACCTTTTGTGAAATACAGGGCAAACCATAGCGGTGGCAGGAAACTAGCTAACAATAGTAAGACGTGTTGCCACAGTTTGTTTTTATCCCAACCAAATCCATCTGCCAAGAAGTCAACTAGACTCAACGAGACACCTAGGAAGGATGTGATAATTGCAAAAAATGAAAAGCAACCAACAGCAATTGAAATGCCTGGTAAGTGAACATAATATTTTAAGGCAAGAATCATACCATTGACCGAGTCATTAGCATGGACTACCTCAGATAAGCTGCTATTCCCATGGTAAGGTAAAATACCCAATACGAAGATTTGCCAAACTAGATAAAATAATAGTGGTAATATAGCCCCATAGAGTAAGGCGTACTTTAAGCCTTTTAACTCTTTACCAAAATAACTGCGCAAGCTTGGTAGAATAAGGTGTGATGTAAAGGAGAGTGCTACAACTGGTACCGCACTCCATAAGTATGGCAAGTGGCCTATGCTAGTTAAGTTTGTGAACTTTACCTTAGGCAGGCCAAAGAAAACCAACCACAAATATGATACAAATAGGCTAATGACCATGATACGATTCACATAATCAACCCAGCGTGTACCACAAAATACAACGACAGCTACCAAACTTGCAAAAAAGACAACACCCATTTTGGATGTCATGTTTATATAAACATGAGCTTGGATGAGGTGCGTGAGGAAAGCTGAACCACCTGACATATAAGCTGCCATAACGGCGTATAGCAGTAATAAGAAGCTAAACCAAGCTACAATTTGTCCTCTACAGCCAAGGTGCTCGCCTGCCATAGTGATAATATTAGCATCGAGTTCTTTACTGTATAAATTAGCTTCCAGCAACAAAAATAAACTGGCTAACATAAACAGAAAGCATACAATAAATAAGGCAACCGACGGGATAAATCCTGATAAACCTGTGGTAACTGGCAACGCCAGCATACCAGCACCAATAGTCGTTCCAGCTACAAGTAGGATTCCACCCAGCACCTTGGGATTGTAAGACACAATTTTCTCCTATAGTTATGTTATAGCGAATATTCAAGCTCAAAGTGCAACACATGTAAATTGATCCTTCGATTTTAACAAAATTTAGGCGACTTTCAAAAGCATATTCAACTTAAAGAGCCAGGCTTTTTAAAAAACATTGCAGTAAAATATTGGACATTCCGTACCTATTCCCTACCATAAAATAAAAAATACCTTGTTTCACATTGAGGTGGGCTATTAAGAGGACAAAAATTGAAGATCAGGAACTGCTCGATGCTGAACAGAAGAGTTCCACTTCATTGATTTAATTTTTGAATTTAGAATTTATTGCACTTTTAATTTGGATATAATATAATTAAGCTGTTGTTGAGCCTTTCATGGAGGGAGTTAGGTAATTTTTTATAATCTTGAGGGTATGTTGTGATATTAAGTATGTATATGTATCTGAGAGGCAAGCTTATTCTGAGTATTGTATTTGTATTATTAATTTTGCTGGTGTCCGCAGTGTGGCTTGGCACAATGTACCTTGGCCTAGTTACTGGAATATCACCACTTTTCGCAGGTATACTCGCTACAGTTATCACTATTTTAGTCTACATTTCATTCCACAAACTTTTTAGTGCCTGGGCAGATGATTCTTCCGTTAGAGAAATTGAAGATAATTTTGAAAAACAATATCTAGAGATATCACTGGCAGAGCAGGAAACACTGAATATATTATCGACTAAAGTCAGCAAAGGTATAAGCTGGGTTATTATGCAGTACTTAAATTCAGAAGACTTTTATGAATTTTACCCTCATAACAACGTACCAGATGTATTATTGATTAGAATCGAGAGAAAGATGAACTATCTTGCAACGCAGACCCCAGCTTCAAAAGACTTTAACGTTGTAGATAAACAAAGGATCTGGTGTTTTGTGGCACTAAAACTAAATTTAGAATCCTCTCAGAAATTTTGGTCGAAACTGGATGAGGCAAGCGCACAAGAGGTTGCGGAAATTCAGCTTGCTGGTAAGCATAAGTGCTGGACGCTGGGGCATATTTTTGCGCAGAATCCAGATTCAAAACCCCTTATGGCATATTTGGAGAAAGTAACTGATGCAACCGCACAAAAGGTTTTAGTAATGCAAGATCATTTTGGATGTACGGTTGGGCATTTTGTGGCAAGATACCAAAATTTAGAAGCCTTTCTGGCATTTTGGTCGAAACTGGATAATGAAACCGCACGAAGTGTTGCAGTGCTACAAAATAATAGGGGCTGGACGGTTGGGCATCTTGTGGCAGCATACCAAAATTTAGAAGCCTTTCTGGCATTTTGGTCGAAACTGGATAATGAAACCGCACGAAGTGTTGCAGTGCTACAAAATAATAGGGGCTGTACGGTTGGGCATCTTGTGGCACGACACCAAAATTCAGAAGCCTTTCTGAAATTTTGGTCGACACTGGATAATGAAACCGCACGAAGGGTTGCGGAAATTAAGATTACTGATGGTTTGCATAAGGACTGGACGGTTGGGCATCTTGTGGTACGATACCGAAATTCAGAACCCTTTCTGGAATTTTGGTCGAAACTGGATAATGAAACCGCACGAAGGGTTGCAGTACTACAAAATAATAGGGGCTGTACGGTTGGGCATCTTGTGGCGCGATATCAAGATTCAGCAACCTTTCTGGCATATTGGTTGAAACTGGATAATGAAACCACACGAAGGGTTGCGGAAATTAAGATTACTGATGGTTTGCATAAGGACTGGACGGTTGGGCATCTTGTGGCGTGGAATCAAAATCCAGAAGCCTTTCTGGCATTTTGGTCGAAACTGGATGAGCCAACCGCACGAAGGGTTGCAGTACTACAAAAGAATAAGGGCTGGACGGTTGGGCATCTTGTGGCGCGATATCAAGATTCAGCAACCTTTCGGGCATATTGGTCGACACTGGATAATGAAACCGTACAAAAGGTTGCAGTACTACAAAGTAATAAGGGCTGGAATAAGGGCTGGACGGTTGGGCATCTTGTGGCGCGATATCAAGATTCAGCAACCTTTCTGGCATATTGGTCGACACTGGATAATGAAACCGTACAAAAGGTTGCAGTACTACAAAATAATAAGGGCTGGACGGTTGGGCATCTTGTGGCACGACACCAAAATTCAGAAGCCTTTCTGAAATTTTGGTCGACACTGGATAATGAAACCGCACGAAGGGTTGCGGAAATTATGATTACTAAGGGGTCTCAGGTTTATACGCTGCAGAATTTTGTGGAAGAGCACTTGGATTCAAAGGCATTAGAGGCATATCGCTCAAAGTTGAGTCATGCAACCATCCAAGAGGTCATAGCACCATTAGATAATAATTCAGAAAGTGGAAACTATTCCAATTCGTTTTCAAGGTAATTGATGTGTTGTTTTGACAAACCCTTGCATTTTAAGCCACCAATGATATGTCATACTTTTCTAGGTTTTTTGTCTTTCAATTTGAGATGGAGACGTAAGTAACGACCAGTATGCGAGTTCTCATATGCTGCTACGTCCTCCGGTGTCCCTACAACGATGACCTGTCCACCATCACTGCCCCCCTCAGGTCCTAGGTCTATGACCCAATCTGCAACTTTAATCACGTCTAAATGGTGCTCAATGACGATAATTGAATTGCCACAGTCACGTAATTGCATTAAAACATGCAGTAAATGCTTAATGTCATGAAAATGCAGTCCAGTCGTAGGTTCATCTAATAAGTAAAGCGTATTGCCACTAGATCGCTTGCTAAGTTCTTTAGCTAACTTAATGCGCTGCGCTTCACCACCAGACAATGTAACAGCGTTTTGCCCAAGTTGTACATATGATAGGCCAACTTCATTTAAGGTGCTCAATCGCTTAAGTAATGGAGGTACAGCCGAAAAGAATTCAAGAGCTTCCGCAACGGTTTGTTGTAAAACTTGGTTAATATTTTGCCCTTTGTACAGAATCTCTAAGGTTTCACGGTTGTAGCGTTTACCTTTACAGATATCGCATGTAACATAGATATCGGCTAAAAAGTGCATTTCAACCTTTACAACTCCCCCTCCCTGGCAGGCTTCACAACGACCTCCTCTGACATTAAAGCTAAAACGCCCCGATGTATAACCACGTGATTGTGCTTCGGCAGTACAAGCAAAGAGTTCACGAATTAAGGTGAAAATACCCGTGTAGGTCGCTGGGTTAGAACGTGGTGTCCTTCCAATCGGAGCCTGAGTCATGGCTATAATTTTATCGAAATGTTCTAAGCCATGAATGGACTTACATTGACTTCTTATGCTGACATGCGTATCACGCAAGCGATTTGCAAGCAAGGGGTAAATGGTTTCATTCATTACGGTTGATTTACCCGAACCAGAGACACCCGTGATACAGGTCAGTAACCCAACTGGAATTGTGATGTCAATACCTTGTAAATTATTACAGTAAATTTGCTCAAATTGTAAAATTTTATCAGGCCGATAAGCTCTACGTCGTTTAGGTAGTGAAATCGATTGTTTTCCTGATAGATACTGCCCCGTCAATGAATCTTTGTTTGCTTTAATTTGCTCAGGCAGCCCCATTGCGATGACTTGACCACCGTACACCCCTGCCCCAGGACCCATATCAATTACGTAATCAGCTTTTAAAATTGCATCTTCATCATGTTCAATAACAATTACGCTATTTCCTAGATCACGCAAATAACACAAAATTTCCAACAAACGTTGGTTATCACGCTGATGTAGCCCAATCGATGGCTCATCCAATACATACATCACACCTACCAAGCCTGAACCAATTTGACTAGCTAGGCGAATGCGCTGTGCTTCACCTCCCGACAATGTGCCTGATTGACGATCTAAGCTTAGATAAGCAAGACCTACGTGTTGCAAAAAAGATAGACGTGCTTTAATTTCTTTGATAATATCATGTGCGATAGTGCTTTCTTTGTCAGACAATTGTAATTGATCGAAGAAATTACTTAGTTGTTTGACGGGCAAGCTAACTAGATCTGGCAAGCTTTTCTCAGCTACATATATATGACGTGCTGATAAGCACAAGCGAAATCCTTGGCAATCTGGGCAAGCTTGCGAACTCAAACAGGCCGATAATTTTCCACGTACAGCAGCTGATTTTGTTTCAAGATAACGACGTTGCATAGAAGGTATCACGCCTTCAAACGGTTTAAGATACGTGGGAACCGCGCGTCTATCAGCCGTATGAAATTGTATCATTTCGACTCCCGTGCCATATAAAACAACTTTCTGGACAGCTTCTGACAATTGCTCAAAGGGTGTTTCAATGTCAAATTTATAATGCAGTGCAAGATCAAGAAGAATACGATGGTAGTAAACCTGTTGATGACCCCAACCACGAATGGCGCCATTCTCTAAGCTTAATTCTGGGGTCTGTACAACCTTTTGTGGATCAAAAACCTCTTTAACACCCAGACCATTGCAGCTTTTACAGGCTCCAAGGGGGCTATTGAATGAAAACAGTCTGGGTTCGACTTCTTCGATACTATAGCCACAATGTGGACAAGCAAAATTGGCGGAAAAAATAATTGGTTCATCACTCACCCCTTCTTCATCTAAGCAGACAATTTGTGCAACACCATTCCCTAATTCTAGTGCTGTTTCAAAGGATTCCGTTAGACGTAGGCGCAAATCGTCTAGCACTTTTAAGCGGTCAACAACTACTTCGATACAATATTTTTTCTGTGAATCCAATGGGGCTAGTGTATCAAGTCTAAAAACTTTACCATCAATCCGCACACGTATAAAACCCTTGTGTCCTAGTTCCTCTAGCAAACGTCTATAATCAACTCTCTGGTATTGAATAAAAGGTGCCAAGAGCAAAACTTTACTGCCAGATGGTAAGGCTAGCACGTAATCAACCATCTGCGACACACTCTGTGCCTTTAGTTTCAGTTGGTGTTCTGGACAATAAGGATGCCCAATGCGCGCATAAAGCAATCTTAAATAATCATAAATTTCTGTAACCGTCCCAACGGTGGAACGTGGATTACGTGATACGGTTTTCTGCTCAATTGCAATTGCAGGCGATAAACCGCTGACGTAATCAACTTCAGGCTTTGGCATGACCGAAAGAAATTGACGCGCATAAGCAGACAGTGATTCAACATAACGTCTCTGCCCCTCAGCATATAAGGTGTCAAATGCCAAAGATGACTTGCCTGAACCAGACAATCCAGTGATTACGACCAGACGAGAACGGGGTATCTCAACTGTTATATTTTTAAGATTATGTGTACGTGCACCCTGCACGACAATTGACTGACTATTACATACTGCCACATATACGCCCTTCCACTAAAAGTGGCACTCGCTCCACCTTATTCCAAACAAATCAGCAATAACACTAAAACCGTTTTGCGAGACCTGTTCAGTACTCGGCCTTACCACAAATTTATACGCTCCCCCTCACTTTCATAGATGGAGTGTACTGTTGACCTGTAAGAATGTCAAGAAATATTAGAACAAGTAAGTACTGTTCATTTAAACTCCCACCATGATGTGGTACACTTCCATAGCTAAAGGAGGAAAAACTATGATGTCGTGTATTTTTTGTCAAATTGCCAATCAAGAAATAAAAGCAGAGCTAACTTATCAAGATCATCTTGTAGTCGCTTTTAAGGATTTAGCCCCTCAAGCACCAGTGCATCAGTTGATTATTCCGCGTCTACACATCAAAACTTTGAATGATTTGAAACAAGAAGAGTCTTCTCTGATTGGACATATGGTTTATATTGCCCAACAACTCGCTTCCGAGAATAAGTTGACCGACCGAGGCTATCGTATCGTTAGCAATTGCAATTCAGAAGGAGGACAAAATGTCTTTCACATCCATTTACATTTACTGGGTGGACGCCAAATGAATTGGCCACCAGGTTAAATCCAGTTTGCAGAAACAAGCCTGAAACCTGCCAGTTATCAATAAAATTCTAGTCTTAACAAGTTGTTCTGATAGCTTGCTATCATACGGGAAAGGGCACGGTTTCCAGAAGTAAATCACAACCTCCGAAACTCCTGTTTAGAAATTTTTGAATTTAAATTGTTGCATGTTGTTATTTTTTGTTGCATTAGCATATCTTGCAATTTACAATACAACGTATCTTTTAATTTATTTTTTGCAACAATAGAGTACGTTACAATCTTTATGCTAAAGATGATCTGGTTTAGTCTACAATGAAAGGAGATGCAGCTATGAGACCTTCAGGAAATCCCTACAGCGAATCAGACCTCAATCACGGTGGTGCACGTTCTTTGTATGAGGGCGATAAATGTTCCGAAAAAAAACAGTCGATTGATGATGAATATAGAAAAAATCATCTAACAGGTGAGCGACTAAAAAAAAGGGGAAAGCTTACTAATCAATCCTTTTTTTCAGTTTGATGATTTGTGTTTCTCATCGTGTTAATAGAGTATTTGTATCAGGATAATATTGGTCGGTTAGTTGCTTGGTAATGGATTGATCCAGTCGGTATCGTTGTGCAAAAAATGGGGTTGCGACTGATAGTATTGCAATGCATGCAAAGTCCCATCCAAATGGTATCCACCCTTTGCCTCCACCAAAATTTCCACAATAGCTTATGATCAGTAGTGTAGCTGTGTAAGGTAGCAGCCATATCAAATTTTTTAGCCCTAAGTGCTCTTTGGTATGTCGGTAACGACATTCGTAAATTGTGAATAAGATCACGCCAATCAATAGACTTATCATCAAACGCAAGAGTGTTTGCCAGCCCGTCCAATATGTAAGCAAGTTGCAGATGTAGAATGTGAGGATACACATAACCTTATGCCAAGGGAGCTTGAAGGGGCGCTCAACATGGGGCAGTTGTTGGCGCAGTGCGAGAAGAGAAAGTGGTCCCATACCATAAGCAAAGACGATTGCAACAGACTGAAAGCTAACTAGAGCTTGCCAGCCAGGAAAAGGTAAGAATAATAGCAGTCCAACAATAAAATTTAAAAATACGGCTGTCACAGGTACACGTTTAGTGTTCAGGTACTGCAAACAAAGTGGAATTTGACGATTAACACTCATTGCATATGTAAGCCGTGCGGTTGTAGTTGTATAAATGAGTGCAGAACCAAGCGGTGAAATTACAGCATCGATATAAATAAGGAGTACTAACCAACCCAGTCCAAGTGACATAGCCAATCCAGCGAATGGGCCGTTATCACCTATAAATTGCAGGTGCTTCCAGCCATTTTGTAAATGCTGATGATCAAGCCCAGCGATAAAAACAACTTGAATCGCTACATATAATAAGGTACAAATCAATACGGAACCAATAACGGCTAATGGGATTGCTTTTTGAGGATTTTTTGCTTCTCCAGCTAAAGAAGTTGCTTCACGAAATCCAAGGAAAGA
The DNA here is from genome assembly GCA_003354005.1 of Gammaproteobacteria bacterium. Taxonomy (GTDB): domain Bacteria; phylum Pseudomonadota; class Gammaproteobacteria; order PIWD01; family PIWD01; genus PIWD01. Next base: position 19,304 of record PIWD01000009.1, read on the forward strand.
AAAAATAATACCTGCCGTCGGTAATGCCCAAAAGATATCATGCAGTTGATGGGGTGAGCTGGTATAATGGAAATTTCCAATATGGAAACGCTGACTAGCCAAAATAGTGATCACAACAATTGGAATGACTAACTTCCAAAAAGCAAGCCCACTGTTATAACGACTCAAAACATGTATAGCCATCGTATTGATCGATGATATCAAGAATAGCAATAGTGCTGCCAACATAAAGCCACTTGAGGTCAATACGTGGACACCCTCTATTTTATGCATCAACCAGGGTAGATAATGGCTAAGATACTGTAGTAATGCCTGTACTTCTGTAGGTGCAACCGATACACAAGAAAGCCATGCAAGCCAACTTATGCAAAAGCTAGTAATAGAACCATGGCTAAATTGGCTAAAACGTGCAATCCCACCAGTTAGTGGCAACATTGTAGATAATTCAGCAAATATGAAGGCGATAAAAATAATCATAACACCACCTATCACCCAACTCCATACAGACGCAGCTCCAGCCGTTTGAGCTGCGTAATAAGCACCGAATAGCCACCCAGAACCAAGCATACAGCCTAATGAAGTGGAGAAAAGCCCGATATTTGAAATAGAGCGTTTTAATAGCATAGTCGCTGACTAACCTAGTATGTGAGGACAATAGCACGTTGACTATGAATATAGTGACTAAACAACAGCGTGTCAACCCGTCATCTGAACGAAAAAAATATTGACCTTGGCAGATTTTCTATATATCCTGTTACTATTGAGGCTGTTAGGGGTGGAATATATACTTGTCTTTGTTTATGGTATAGACTTTGCGAGAGTGGCGGAATTGGTAGACGCGCTGGATTTAGGTTTCAGTAGGGCAACCTGTGAGAGTTCGAGTCTCTCCTCTCGTACCAGATTGATTTTGTGCAATCGCTAAGCAAAGTTATCGTACAGTCTATGTTAAGTAGGCGTGATTTTAGAGCGATATGCGTTAATAGTGTTAATGTCCGAGGATTAGAATTATGTCAACCGTAGGTGCGCAAACGCTACCTTTTGAGATAAGGTCAAGAAAACAAGAGGGGCTTAAACGAGTTATGGAAATTAGTGTGCCAGATCACTATCGGTGCACACAGGTCGCTAAACAAAAAAAAAAAATTAAATCACAAATTAATATGAAGGGGTTCAGATCAGGTAATATGCCTGAAGGGTTGCTTGAAAAACGCTACGGAAAAAGGATTCTCAAGGAAGTGACTTCACAATTGGTTGAAGATAGCTGTAGGGAAGCCTTTGAACAAGAGAAATGCCAACCTATTGTTTCACCACATATTGAAGTAAAACAGGACAAAGTGGGAAAGCCAATTGAATATACGGTAGAATTTGAGGTCTATCCTGATATTGAATTGCAACCATTTGATGACATAACACTGGAGAAGTGGGAGGTAACAGTAGACGAGAATGATGTCGAACGTGTTGTTGATAATATTCTTGAAAAATATGCAACACTGAAAAAGATCGATACACCCGCTAAGCAGGGTGATCGCTTGTCCATTGATTTTAAAGGTACGTTGAATGGAGAAGTCTTTTCAGGTAGTGAAGCCAATGATTTTAAACTGAAGCTTGGGAAGGGTGATTTATTGCACGACTTTGAGAGGCAATTAATAGGTTGTAAAGCAGGTGAACATAAAACATTCGATCTACATTTTCCTGCCGACTATCATATGCCTGCCCTTGCTGATAAGACCTGTGTATTTGATGTGACCATTAGGGAAATTTCTATGGCGGAACTGCCTGAACTAAATGAAGAATTTTTACTGGAAAAATTACCAGTTAGTAACGGCAAGCTCAGCGTGTTACGCCAAAATATTCGGGAAGAATTGCTTACTGAAGCAGAAAAAATTTCTAAGGAACACATTAGAAATCAATTGATTGAGAAATTATTAGAAATCCATATATTTGATCTACCCACGTCCTTGCTTGAACGCTATAAGGACTCTTTAGGCAAAGAAAAAGAGAAGGGAGATATCAAACAAACAGAGGAAGGGTTGAAAGAAAAAGTTGAAAAAGATGTGAAGCTATTTTTGCTCATTAATGCAATAGCTAAAAAAAATAATATTGCTATTGATGAAAAAGAAGTACATCGTGACATACGTCGGTGTGTTGCTCAGTTCCCAGATGCAGAAAAACGTATTGAATCATTTTACAAAAATCAAGAAAATATGACACAACTTCGAATGGAGATGCTAGAAGCAGAGGTACTCGATTATATTATCAAGAAAGTCAAATTAGTTGAGAAGAAAGTCAACTATCAAAGCTTAATAAATAAGGAATAAATCTTATGTCAACACAAACAAAGAATCATAATATTACTAAACAGCAACTAGTCCCAACTGTCATCGAAAGCACATCACGTGGTGAACGTGCCTATGATATTTTTTCGCGTATGCTGCGAGACAGGGTTATCTTTCTAATCGGCCCAGTCGAAGAACATATGGCAAGTTTAATAGTTGCACAGCTATTATTTTTAGAGTCAGAAAACCCAGACAAAGATATTGCAATTTATATTCATTCCCCTGGCGGTGCGGTAAGTGCAGCACTGGCCATTTATGATACTATACAATTTATTAGACCTGATGTCAGCACGCTATGTATTGGGCAGGCAGCAAGTGCAGGAGCCTTGTTGTTAGCAGGTGGTAGTGAAGGTAAGCGTTTTTGTTTGCCACATTCTACGGTGATGATTCACCAAGTACTGGGGGGATTTCAGGGGCAGGGTAGTGATATTGAAATTCACGCTAAAGAAACTTTACGTGTTGGTCATCTGATTAATCAAATCCTGTCAAAGCATACAGGTCACTCAGTTGAGAAGGTTCTAAAAGACAGCAATCGTGATAACTTTATGAATGCACAAGCAGCACTTAAATATGGTTTAGTTGATAAGGTGCTTAAGCATCGAACAAGTGCTATGCCATCTACTAAGTCTTCTCCAAATACCGATAAAAAAAATAAGAAGGATGGTAAGTCTTAATTTAGGCATCTATTCTTTTTATGAAAGAGACTATTTATGGCAGAAAAGAAAAGGTCGTTATACTGTACGTTTTGTGGTAAACATCAAGATAAGGTGAAGCGCCTGGTCGCAGGTCCATCTGTTTATATCTGTGATGAGTGTATCCTGTTGTGTCAGAAAATTGTGGACGAAGAGCAGAAAGAACAAGATGATGAGAAAGCATTTAACTTGCCTGAACCACAAATAATTAAACAAACCCTGGATGATTATGTCATTGGTCAGGAATATGCTAAAAAAGTACTGTCTGTCGCTGTCTATAACCACTATAAGCGCCTACTCAAACATAAAAAAGGTGGTAGTAGTGTTGCACTATCAAAAAGTAATGTAATCCTGATTGCTCCAACAGGTTGTGGTAAGACACTTTTGGCACAAACTTTAGCACGTATTTTAGAGGTGCCCTTTGCTATAGCAGACGCGACTAGCATAACAGAAGCTGGGTATGTAGGTGAAGATGTTGAGGGCGTCATTCAAAAATTATTACAAAATTGTGACTATAATATCGAAAAGGCTCAGTCTGGTATTATTTATATTGATGAAATTGATAAAATTTCACGTCGTGGTGAAAATACTTCAATTACACGTGATGTATCAGGTGAGGGTGTACAGCAAGCCCTGCTTAAGATGATTGAAGGAACCATTGCAAATATTCCACCCAAAGGTGCACGTAAGCATTCAAATCAAGAGTATGTACAAGTTGATACGACTAATATTTTATTTATTTGTGGTGGTGCATTTTCTGGGCTTGATCAGCTCATTCGTCGGCGTTCTACAAAAGGTAGTATGGGCTTTGGTGGAACAGTACATGGTGAAAAGGATCGCTTGAGTATAAGTGAATTACTCAGACAGATTAAACCAGAAGATTTAATCAGTTATGGGTTAATCCCTGAATTTGTCGGACGGTTACCGTTAATTGCAACTATGGATGAGCTAGATGAAGAAAGCTTGGTACGTATTCTAATTGAACCTAAAAATGCACTTATCAAACAATACCATGCTTTATTTGAAATGGAAGATGTTGAGCTTGAATTTACAGAAGCAGCGCGTATTGCAATTGCTAAAAAAGCAATCGAACGTAAGACTGGTGCACGAGGGTTACGTTCCATTATGGAAAATGTCCTACTAGATATTATGTATAATTTACCATCTTATAAAGGCTTGGTTAAAGTTGTTATTGAAGAGGGTGTTATATTAGACAAAGATAAGCCATTCTTGATTTATCGTGATGATTCAATTGAAAAAAAGTGAGTGAATAGGTAAAAATTTATGCCAAAAAATCATGAAATTTTAGAAAAAATTCCATTTTTACCCCTTCGTGATATCGTAATGTATCCCCATATGGTCGCACAAGTATTTATCACTCGTATTGAATCTGTTAAGGCACTTGAGCGTAGTCTTGCAAAAGATAAACCACTATTTTTAGTGACACAGAGGTCTGCTAAAGTCAAAAAACCAGGGTTTGATGATCTCTATGATGTTGGTGTTACTGGGAATGCTTTACAGTTACTACAACTGCCAAATAATACACTTAAGATTTTATTGGAAGGTAAGAAACGTGCTAGAGTAAAAAAATTCGGTCGGACACGTTCTTTTATAAGTGGCTCTGTTCAAATCCTGCATGACGAAATCAAAGAGAGTGAACATGATGAAGTTGCAGCATTAGTATCCACATTGCGCAGGACTTTTAAGCGATATGCACGGCATGATAAAAATATACCCCGCAACTTATTTTATTCATTCTCAGAAAAAGATGATGATATCGGGAAGATTGTTGACATAATTACTATTCACCTGCCTTTATCTATCGAGAATAGGCAGAAAGTATTGACGATCTTAAATATACGTGACCGCTTGCTTCGTTTAATTGAATTATTAGAATCTGAGCTTACCATGATTGAATTGGATGCACGTGTGATAAAGCGCATGGAAGGGAAACTTGAAAATACACATAGACGTTTTTATTTAACTGAACAAATTAGTGCAATTAAAGAAGAACTCAATGAACTTGATGGCGGAATAAATTCCAATATTTTGCCAACAAATGACGTAGAGTCTCTCGAAGAAAAGATTAAAAAATCTGATATGACACAGGAAGCAAGAAAAAAAGCATTATCTGAGTACGAAAAACTTAAAAAGATACCAGAACTTTCACCAGAATCGACGATAGTCCTTAGCTACATTGATTGTTTAATTGATGTACCCTGGAAAAAATGTAGCCCATTAAAACACGCCTTAAAAGAATCAGAAAATATTTTGGAGCGAGATCACTATGGCTTAAAAAAAGTAAAGGAGCGTATTTTAGAGTATCTGGCTGTACAAAAACGTATTAAACAACATAATCGTGGCATTATATTTTGTTTAGTAGGGCCACCAGGCGTTGGTAAAACCTCGCTTGGGGAATCTATTGCTGATGCAACTGGGCGTAAATTTATACGTGTTTCACTAGGTGGTGTCCGTGATGAGGCAGAAATTAGAGGCCATCGGCGTACCTATGTCGGTGCAATGCCAGGTAAAGTAATTCAAAAAATCATCAAGGTTAAAGTTGCTAATCCAGTATTTATGTTAGATGAAATTGATAAGATGGGCATGGACTCTCGTGGTGACCCAGCTTCTGCACTACTAGAAGTACTAGACCCAGAACAAAACAAAGCCTTTGATGATCACTACCTTGAGGTATCCTATGATTTATCTAGAGTAATGTTTATTGCAACGGCTAATTCATTGAATATACCGAAAGCACTACTGGATCGTATGGAAATTATTCGCTTGCCAGGCTACACGGAACAAGAAAAACTATTGATTGCTAAGCAGTATATTGTACCAAAACAACTTAAAAAGCATGGTTTGAATAAAAAAGTCCTAAATTTAAGTGATGGTGTCTTACTTGATATCATCCGTTACTACACACGTGAGGCTGGTTTACGAAATTTAGAGCGTGAGGTTGCTAAATTATCCCGTAAAGTTGTACGTAAGATAGCTGAATCACCAGATAAAAAGCAAATGAGCCTCACGCGCCGTCACTTAGAGGCATACCTTGGTGTCAAGCGTTATAAATATGGATTAGCAAATTCAGAAAATCAAATTGGACAGGTCATGGGTCTCGCTTGGAGTGAGGCAGGAGGAGATTTATTGATAATTGAAGCTGTTGCACTTCAGGGTAGTGGTAAGCTGGTACATACAGGTTCACTCGGTGATGTCATGCAAGAATCAATTCAAGCTGCACTGACAGTGGCGCGTTCTTATCAGAAAAACTTGAAACTATCAAACAATTATTTTCAAAAGCACGATATCCATATCCATGTACCAGAAGGAGCCATCCCTAAAGATGGCCCGAGTGCTGGTATTGGTATGTGTACAGCAATGATGTCAATGCTAAGCAAAATTCCAGTGTATGCCGATGTTGCTATGACTGGAGAAGTAACCTTGCAAGGCAAGCTTTTGGCAATTGGTGGCCTAAAAGAGAAACTGTTAGCTGCATCACGTGGTGGTATTAAGCGTGTCATTATTCCAGAAGAAAATACCAAGGATCTGGTGGATATACCCAAAGAAATTAAAACCAAATTGAAAATCTTCCCCATGAAGCACATTGAAGATGTATGGAAACTCACATTAGTCAAACCTATTAAAGCTTTAAGAGATAACTGAGACCACACACTGACGTTAGTGGGTTTGCTGAGTCTCTAATTAATTCTCGTGGGTAACGCCATGCGTCCGAACCTACTCAAGCCGAGCAACAAAGCAAACACCCAACAAGAAGCTTAATCAGCATTCTTAACAGCTTTCATACTCAATCGAATACGTCCACGACGATCAACTTCAAGTACTTTTACCTTTACGATTTGTCCTTCCTTCAGATAATCTTCAATGCTTTCAACGTGCTCATCAACAATCTGCGAAATGTGTAAAAAACCATCTTTGCCTGGCAACAGTGAAACAAAGGCACCAAAATTCATAACCTTCACCACTGGGCCTTCGTAAATAGTACCCTCTTCAACTTCAGCAACTAATTGCTCAATATGTGCTTTAGCAGCATCTACAGCTTTACTATCAGCACCCATAATTTTAATTATACCATCATCAGAAATATCCATCGTTACGCCCGTCTCTTCCGTAATTTGACGAATCGTTACACCACCCTTACCGATAACATCACGTATCTTCTCTGGGTTAATCGTCATCTGTAGAAAATGTGGCGCACAAGATGAAATATTAGCACGTGGCATCTCAATGGATTGATCCATAATATCTAAAATATGTAATCTCGCTTTCTCCGCTTTTTCTAAGGCAGCTTTTATAATGTTGTGTGTAATACCCTTGATTTTAATATCCATTTGCAAGACCGTGATCCCCTTTCGTGTCCCAGCTACCTTAAAGTCCATATCACCTAAATGATCTTCATCACCTAAAATATCAGTTAAAATGACATATTGATCACCATCACCTTTTATAAGCCCTAAAGCAACACCTGCAACCGCTGATGTAATTGGAATCCCAGCGTCCATCAAAGCCAAACTACCAGCACAAACAGTAGCCATTGAACTTGAACCATTTGACTCAGTAATCTCTGAGACCAACCGCACAACATAAGGGAATTTCTCTAATGAAGGCATAACGGCTTCTAATCCCCGTTTAGCCAATTGTCCATGCCCAATTTCACGTCGCTTCGGCGAACCCATAAAACCACATTCACCCACTGAATAGTGAGGAAAATTATAATGCAACATAAAGATATCGTTTGTTTTACCAAACGGACCATCAATAAGTTGTGCATCACGATCACCAGCTAAGGTAACCGTCGCTATGGCCTGTGTTTCACCCCGTGTGAATAGTGCATCACCATGCACACGCGGTAACAAACCTACCTCTGTATTGATATCACGCACGGTATCATTATCACGGCCATCAATACGTGGCTTACCTGATAATAAGGCTTCCCTGACTACATCACGTTTTAAATTCTCAACAATCGATTTGACCTGCATAAACTCAGCTACCGCGTGTTCATCAGTCATATCGAATGTTTCTTCAAGCTGCTGATCGATTTCTGACAAAGCGCGTGTACGCGCAACCTTCTCTTTGATGCTGTAGGCTGCCACAATCTTATCGACAAGCGTCGCTTTTACACGCTCAACTAGATCTGTATCCACTTCTGGAGCCTGCCAACTTTCAGCTTCAACATAAGTTGATGCCTGTTTTGCTTCTTCAACAAATGAGACAAGTGCGTCAATTGCTACTCGCATCTCTTTATGTCCATAGTCAAGTGCACCGAGCATGACTGCTTCTGTTAGTTGATCAGCATCTGATTCAACCATCGAGATAGCTTCCTCTGAACCTGCCATTAATAAATCAAGGGTAGAATCTTTTAAGGTTTCTACACTTGGATTCAAGACATACTGCCCATCAAGATAAGCAACACGTGCCGCCGCTAATGGGACACCAAATGGCGCAGAGGTCAACATAATGGAGGCAACCGCACCAATAATGGCTAAAACATCTGTTTCATATTTCGTATCTATCGATAACACGGTAATTACAACCTGTATCTCATTGTTAAATCCCTTAGCAAATAGAGGACGTAACGAACGATCGATAAGACGAGAGATTAATGTTTCTCTGTCAGAAGGACGCCCTTCTCGCTTAAGAAACCCCCCAGGCAAGCGTCCAAATGAATAATAACGCTCTCTGTAGTTGACCATTAATGGTAAAAAAGATTCATCTTTTTGCTTGCCAACAACAGTTGTTGCCAACAACACAGTATCGCCACAAGTCACATGCACAGCCCCTGAAGCCTGTCTTGCAATTTTACCCGTTTCTAGTGTAATGTCCTGATCGCCGTAACGAAAGGTTTTCGTTGTAATATTATAAGACACTGAGGTCTCCTTTGTTAAGTCAATTAAATTAACTGCTCCTTCAACGACGTAATCCAAGTCGTTCAATCAGCACTTGATACTTCTCAGTATCTTTTTTCTTCAAATAATCTAGTAACCTACGTCGCTTATTGACCATATGAATAAGACCACGTCGCGAATGATGATCGCACTTATGAATCTTAAAATGACCTGTCAAGTGTTTGATACGGTGTGTCAACAGTGCAACCTGAACCTCTGTAGAACCAGTATTTCGAGCACTTAAACCATATTCTCTTACAATATCAGTCACAATTTTGGTTTTTCCAACCTGCTCCGCTACCATAAACCAGATACTCCTCAATGCAATCTTTCTACGACTGCTTACTTTTCATAATGATACTAATCTCAAAACTGTCCGTTGCAAACCCCGTTAAAGTGAAACCCATACTGCTCCAGAGTTCGAGCAAACCCAGTTATGGCACAGGTTAACAGAAAAAAATAAGTTATGCAATGAATGGAACATCATTTTTGATATGACGCATAATATTTCTTTGTTTTAAGGTTGTCGGATAGCATCTAATTCCGTCCTTTATTCTAGAGTTCTGCAGTTTGAGGATTAAAACTAAGCAAACCCACTACTTATACTTATGGGTTACTTGCAATGTAGTGTGATTTTGGCTGAAATAAAGTACCATCCATTTTTGTTACATTACTCTCATCAGTAAAACACCGTAATTCTTCAAAATTAACTGAACTCTTCTTTTCCTCATATGAGTAGATGCTATCAACCAAGTATAGAGCTCGTTTATTTTCACCGTACGTGCAGATATGAATACTATTTGAGCCACGGACTAAAACACTATAGCTGTTCACTACAATTTCCACATATTCATCTGCATACTTATATATCCCTCCCAACTGCTCAAACTCTCTTTCCAAGTCATTTATGCTAGCTAGCTTATCGAAAAAAAAGCAAGCGAAACTTGCTAGAACAAAAGATGCCACAATACACAGTATTGCGTCTAGTACAAATAGAAAGTGGTATAACATTATGCCACATGATGGACCTAATCCTGCGAACAAAAAAAAGATGCCGGCCATAGCGAACACAAAGGCAAATACAAATGCTAACACGCCTACTACAAAATATATTACTTTCTCTCTGGCAAACTTGATCATAGCCCTCACCTAATAATAAATACCATATAGTTGATGATAACACAATTCTAATGCAAACATTAATTTTAATTAAAAATTAAATTTTTAAGGAAGCACTAAGGAAGAATATTGCTTTATCACATGATATTCTGAGTATCTTTCAATTTGAAGTTGTTTAACTATGTGTTACACTATGCCGTATGAGTTCTGTGAATCGAACAACATTTTGTTTAGCAAGCATCTTGGCATTTCGTATGCTGGGGTTGTTTATGGTGTTGCCCGTCCTATCGCTGTACATCGCTAAATTTCCCGATGCAACACCACAGCGTATTGGTTTAGCTCTCGGCATCTATGGGCTGCTACAAGCTGTGCTACAAATTCCCCTGGGATGGCTCTCTGATAGAGTCGGTCGCAAGCCTGTTATTCGTTTTGGACTGCTTATATTTGCACTGGGCAGCCTCCTCGCTGCGCAAGGCAAATCAATTATGACGATCATCATGGGACGTGCCTTACAAGGCTGTGGCGCAATCGGGAGTAGTGTGACGGCCTTTATTGCCGATATGATCCCTGCATCACAGCGCACCAAAGCCATGGCAATCGTTGGTGTTATTATCGGCACTTCTTTTTCATTGGCTATGTTACTTGGCCCACTATTAGACAGTTGGTTTGGCCTAAGCAGCTTATTTTATTGTACTGCCATCTTTGCATGTATTGCCATCGCCATCATACAGTGGGCTGTACCCTCACCACCACAAAAACTCACAAATGAACGCAACACCCCGTTACGACCGTGTATCAAAATGATTCTAAACAATAAACATCTGAGAAAAGTAAATGCTAGCATTAGCATCTTGCACGCTATCATGACTGCTAATTTTATTATCCTGCCACTCTATCTCACCCAGAACCTTCATATCGCAAAAGTTGCACAATGGAAAATATACCTTCCCGTTCTTGTCGCCGCTTTTATCACCATGCTACCACTTATTATCGCTGCCGAAAAAAAACAGCGCACCAAATTTGCCCTACTCTCCTCTGTGATGCTGATTACCATCAGTGAAAGCCTACTTTATATCTCCCCTACCCCAGCAAGCCTAATTATCAGTCTATTTTTATTCTTTACAGCATTTAATGCGCTTGAAGCCTTGCTACCATCGCTTGCCTCAAAAATGGCACCAATTACTAGTAAAGGAGCTGTTATGGGCTTATTTTCTACATGCCAGTTTATGGGCATCTTTCTAGGGGGTATCGTTGGAGGTATCTTATATGCCCACTATCAAGCAACTGGCTTACTGTTAGGCATCCTACTCACCACCCTGGCTTGGTTTGTTATGCTGTTAAAACTTGATCCTGATGCAGTATAGTGAGAAATACGCTTTAATTAAGCCAACGCATTTCGCCAAACATCTAAAATCACTTTCAGTAAACTAGCTAAAGGAATAGCAAAAAATAGACCCCAAAATCCCCATAATGTACCGAAAAATAATACAGCAATGATGACGGCAATTGGATGCAAGTCCATTGCTTCCGCAAATAATAAGGGAACAAGCAGGTTTGCATCGAGTAAAATAATAACAGCGTAGATTATCATAAAATGGATAAATGTGGTGTTTAATCCCCAGGCCAAAAATGTAATTATCACGACAAATAAACTAACCACTACTGCTCCAATAATGGGGATCAGTACGGATACACCCACTAAGGTACCCACCAGAATGGCATAGGGCAATTTCATAAACACCGCCACAATCGCTATTGCTCCCCCCACAACAAGCATTTCGAGTAAACGTCCCTTGATATAGCAGCCTACTTTTCGATCCATTCTCATAAGCACCTGATCAACAAGCTGGCGATGTTTTGGCCAACAGGGGCGTAACCAAATCAAGATGCTGCTTGTATCTTTGAGGAGAAAGAAAACTAATAATGGCACCAAGATTAAATACACAATCCACTGCATTAAGTTTGAAAGCGACATAAGAGAGTAAGATAGAAGTAATTGACCAAGACCCGCCATCAAGCCCTGCACATCAGCCATATTTCTTAGCAATAGACGGAGGCTTGGCCAATCTGGATGTTCTTTTACAAAGTTCTGCAAAAATAGCTGTCCACGTCCAAACATACGGGGTAATTCATTGAGTAGGTGTATAAACTGTTGTGAAAGTATCGGCAGAAAAATAAGCAAACAAGCAAGTATGATACTCAAAAATAAAGCATATGTTATCAAAACTGCCCAAAAACGTGACACACCCTTATCTTGCACACTTTTAACGAGAATATGCAATAAATACGTCATAATCATGCTGACAACAAGTGGCATAAGGGTATAGCAGAGAGCAACAAGTAAAAGCACACTCATCAATAAGGTAAAAAATAATGATACAAGCTGTGGATTATCAAAATGACGTTGATACAAACGCTTTAATACAGATATTAGCATAGAGTATCCCTTATTTTTTGCTGCATCACAATCATTTGTAAAGCAGCTTCTGCGACTTGATATCCTTTGTTGCTCTTGGAGTTACTGCCTTCAGAAGTTTGCTCGCCCACCCTTGCCCGTGCTTGTTCTATATTGTCAACTGTTAATACACCAAAGATGACGGGCACATGATAGTGAAGCGAGAGACGCGCACAACCATCACTTACCTGCTGACAAACATAACAATAGTGATCAGTTTCACCTCGAATCACAGCACCTAATGCAATAATAGCATCATATATTATTTCATTTTCCTGCGAAAGCAATTGATCAACAATAACTGGAATCTCAACTGCTCCAGGCACCTCCACAATAAGTAATGGGGAGGTGTACTGCTTCACTTTTCTCAAACGCTCAAGTGCACCCTCCAACAATAAGTCGGTAATCGAGCGATTAAACATACTCTGCACAATGGCAATCCGGAATGGTGTCACTGGCTCACTTGCTAACTCAATAGTCTGTACAGTCATAGTCATGTGCATCATCTCAAAAAATTTTTTTCAACTACGTAATAGGCTTATGTATCCCACACACTGGAAGCTGTGCATATACGGCCTTCAATAATAAATCACATTCTAGATTAATCCGCTGATCCAATTCCAAATGCCGCAAATTAGTAACCTGCGAGGTATGAGGAATTAGCATCACTGAAAAATAGGACTGATTAACAAGATTAACCGTTAAACTGACACCGTTCAAGGCAATACTGCATTTGGGTATGATGCAAGGACGATTACATGCAAGCAAATCAGAAAAATAAACCACTGTACCCACTTCACTCTTCTGCAAGCTGGCTACTTGTACGGTTTGATCTATATGTCCAGTTACAAAATGCCCATCCAATCGTTGACTTAGCTGTAAGGGACGCTCCAAGTTAACATGTTGCCCTACTTGATAACAACTAGCACAAGTTAGCTTTAAGCTTTCGGGCGTAAGGTGGCAGCTAAAAGAATTGGATTGACAATCCGTCACCGTCACACACATGCCATCAATAGCTATGCTCTGTCCAACTTCTAGATCACTAAAATTGCAACTTACTGTTAACTGTAGGCTGTCTTTACCTCGAACAACCGCAGCGATACGCGTACAATGCGAAATTAATCCTGTATACATAACATGCTACCAATTACCCTTCGGGATTGCTTCGTCACGCGCAAAACAACGTCACCAGTACTATAATACCACTCACACTGATCATTGTCATCGATCACTGTTAATAAATTATCACCTAAACCTAATGCCTGTCCACCAAGTGTTTGTTTGCTGATGTAAAGTATGAGGGTGTTGACTAGTCGATTGTTGAGCAAGTAACGAAATAGTCTTGCTCCTGCCTCAACCCATATATCATGATAGCCAGCCTTCCCCAAGAAGGCTAAACTTTGTTGAATATCGATACCCCCCTCCCCTTGAGAGGAATTAATAATTCTCTGCCTACAAACACCACGTGCTTCCAGAAGAGTCTGACGTTTCCGAAAATCAATATCGTTCTCACACTTTGAAGTATGCATCAATACCAGGGGGTTCGCAGTATCGAGAACATGCAAGGGTGTGCCATTTTCTAGGTATGGCACAAAAGGACACGTACGGCTATCAAGCACATAGACAGGCTTAGAGAAGCTTCGCCCCCCTAAACGAACATTAAGCCGTGGATTATCACGCATAATAGTCGGTGCACTCGTCAAAATTGCATCACTACGCAAACGCCCATAATGTGTCACACACCCCTGCTGTGGCTGACTAATTACAACAGGCTGGCCATGTACACCCGCAATTTTAGCATCACGACTCAAAGCCAATTTGAGCGTCAGCCATGGAAAACCAGTTTGCAACCAATGACAATAACTACGATAGAATCGCTGAATATCAAGTAAAACACGATGCTGACATTGAATCCCTTTCTTTCGTAAGTAATATGCACCACGTCCACGTACATGTGGATTAGGGTCTGTTAGACCATAGACAACACGACGGATGCCTGAACGTACAATAGCCGTAGTACAAGGAGGTGTACGACCCTGATGATGGCAAGGCTCTAGTGTCACATATAAGGTTGCACGCTTAGCATCAGAGCCTGCCTGCTGCAGTGCGAGTACTTCCGCATGTGCATGCCCACAACCACGGTGCACCCCCTCTCCAAGCACTTGGCCACGATCATTAATGACTACAGCCCCAACTGGTGGATTGGGCGCGCAGAACCCGCGGTAACGCCCAGCTAACCGCAATGCTAGCTGTAAATAATTGGCATCAGTAGACATTATTCATTTACAAAGACTGGTGAAACCACGTAGCCTAACAGGAAAAACACCTCACCCCCCAATATTTCAGGAGTATTCTACGCTCGTTTCTTCTGCTCTTCACGTACCTTTTGTTCATAAATAGCATCGAAATTAATTGGTGCTAAATGCAATGGTGGGAAACTACCATGCCCAACCAAGCTTGAAATTATTTCTCGTGCATAAGGAAACAAAATACTAGGACAATAAGCAGCTAATAAAGGTTTTCGTTGCTGCTCTGTAAAGTTTCGTATCTCAAAAATACCAGCCTGTTTAACCTCAGCTATAAATGCAACTTTTCCATCCAATTTAACTGTCACACTGATGACCAGTAAAACATTGTAGTGCTGATCATCAACAACGTGTTGTTTGGTATTTAGGTCAACCTTAACCTCAGGTTTCCAATCTTTTTTGAAAACTTCTGGAGCATCTGGCACTTCAAATGATGCATCTTCAACATAGATACGCTGAATACCAAACGTAGGGGTTTTTTTCTCTTCAGATGGTTGGTTTGACGGTTCTGTTTTTTTCTGCATAACTGAACGACTCCTGATTTAACATTAAATGTATAATTACTACTGATCTTTAGATAAGCGTGCACGCAGTTTATCACTTTTCCACAAGCCAAGCAAATCATCGAAGCCACCGATTGCCTCGTCATTAATAAAAATCTGAGGAAAACTACGACGCGTTGCGCCTTTATCGATCATCTCCTGAAGATAGGACTGCTTTTGATCTACTCTACGTTCTTCATAGGCAATATCTTCCTGTTCCAACAACAACTTTGCTCGGTCGCAATATGGACAATTTGCCTTACTGTAAATTATAACACTTGACATTGACTTATCCTTTTTCTGTTTTGCCTTCAATTTGAGATGAATCCTGTTTAGGTTGTACCAGTGGTAAATTTGCCATTTGCCAACTTGCAACCCCACCTTTTAGATAAGAGACCCGTGTGAGATGATAATGTTTTTTTAGCTGAACTGCCAACTGCAATGCACATCTATCCGAATCAGCATAAACAACCAATGGCCTATCTTTTGGATAAGACCATTTAGACGCTTGATCGAATTGCTTACTTGGCAAAGAAATAGCTGCCGTAATATGTGCGCGCTTATAAGCCAATGTATCGCGTGCATCAACAATAAGTGCCTGATGACAATTCATAAGTGTGACACATGTATCTGTCTCAACAGCATTGATCTGATGAAAATAAGGCTGCAGCACCTCCCATAGTAACCACAAGCCCATAGCAGACCATAATACGGCTAGAGCAAGATGCTCTGTTAGAAAATTAAGATAAAATAGTTTCACCAAACACCTACTCAAAAAGTACCGTCATCTAAATCTGTTCTAAAGAACAGGTCGCGAGCATAACAAAAAAATTAAATAGTGGCAACATGTCTTCTAGGCACACTTTCTTGTTTTGGCACTTTACTATAAAATATGATATCTTCTGAACTGTTAAAGTGTGTTCTGTTTGTGGATACATTAAGCAGTTGTTCTCTTAGGGCATCCGGAATACCGCAAAGCTTGGAGAAACAAGGTTTAATCAGAGCTATTATTTTCACAATTATTTTCTGGAAGAATGTTGTTAGATAACTTGCTTCCATATCAACGATCTCCTCATTCACCTCACTAAATTCTACATTAATTTTACTAGGATGATAATCTGCATTCTCTTTCGCATATCCAATTTCCTTATCAAGTTCTGGAGAATAGGGAAAAATAGTAGGACTATCAATAGGAAGCATCAGCACCTGCATAGCTACCAGAATCTCTTGTATATGATCTACTTGCTGTATTTTTGATACAGAATCAATAGCGGGACACGTGACAAGATTGTGCTGTCGCTTTTTAAATTTAGGATTCTTTTCTAAAAAAGCTTCCAATATTACATCTGGATTTCCTCTCATCATCTTCAAAATCCCCCCCTATCGGTATAAATAATTTTTTCAAGCTTGTCAAGCAAAAATCTGACATTTATCTGAATTGATAAGAACAAGCATTTTTCTGGTGATGGACTGGAGTAAGATGAGAATGCCTGAATGAAAATATCTGTTTTTGAAGATATATCCAGTCCAGAAACAAGCATTAACAATCTCATTATTGTGAATAATCACGTTGTTTCTGCTAAAAAAATTATCTAAAATAGTAACAATGTGGTTTTGCGGATAATATTGAGGATTGTATCAATGAGGAAAAATGTCTTTTATGCACATTCTGGTGGTGTGACGGCTACAATTAATGCAACAGCCTGTGGCGTTATTGAGACCGCTCGTCAACATCAAAATGACTTGGGAGGTGTGTTGATAGGCAAAAATGGTATCTTGGGGGCACTAAATGAGGAGTTGATTGAAGCTGATCATTTATCAAATGAAGAAGTTGCCTTGCTGCGTGATACACCTGGCAGTGCCTTTGGTTCATGTCGCTATCAATTAAAGTCACCAGAAGATAATCCAGAGGAATATCAACGCTTATTTGCTATTTTGAAGGCTCATGATGTTGGCTATTTTATTTACAATGGTGGCAACGATTCACAGGATACAACGCATAAAATAGCACTCGCTAGCCAACAGATGGGCTATCCACTGACCTGTATTGGGATTCCTAAAACAATTGATAATGATTTATCAAACACCGATAATTGCCCTGGATTTGGCTCAGCAGCAAAGTATGTTGCTGTGTCAATTCGTGAAGCAGGATTGGATGTCGCTTCAATGGCAGACACATCTACTAAAATCTTTATACTTGAGGTAATGGGACGTCATACTGGCTGGATTGCAGCAGCGAGTGGATTGGCTGCTGAAAAAATGGGAGATGCCCCTCATTTAATTTTATTCCCAGAGGTGCCCTTTTCGCTTGAAACTATGCTTGTTCAGGTGAAATATTGCGTAGAAAAATACGGCTATTGTGCAATTGTTGCATCAGAAGGCATTCACTATCCTGATGGTAGTTTTATTACTGAAGCTAGCACACATTTACCAAAAGATGCATTTGGACATGCCCAATTGGGTGGCGTTGCACCCTGTCTAGCTGCACACATTAAAAAAGCATTTGCGTATAAGTACCATTGGGCTGTTGCAGACTATTTACAGCGATCAGCACGGCATATCGCCTCTAGGGTTGATCTTGATCAATCCTATCTTTTAGGAAAGCGAGCTATTGAAGCAGCATGTGCTAAAAAACACAATATTATGTTAACTTTGGTGCGTGACTCTCAACAACCTTACCAATGGTCTGTTGGGGAAGTTGCATTAGAGAAAGTTATGAATGTTGAACGGCATCTACCAGCACATTTCATTAGTGACAATAAAATGCACATTACGAAGTCATGCCGTCAGTATCTAGAGCCTCTGATTCAAGGTGAGGCATATCCATCTTACAGCAATGGCTTACCAAACTATTTCGACCGTACATTATTGCGGTTAGCAAAAAAAAAATACTCTCTCAACCAGCACAATACACTAGAAACAGCTAGAACCTATTGACAGCAACATCATTTAAATTTAACATCTTGCTAAGTGGTAGCTGTTTAGGACTGGGCTTCCCTCTCGACTATAAAATTTTTTACTGGTATGGCGACTGGAGAAACGTAGAACATGAAAACATTTCTTAGTGGAAGGACTGCTCACACATTTGAACAAATTGTAGAAAATGTCCTAAAAAGTGATTTTGAAAACATTTACACTAAGGTTGACCCTAAAACTGGCCTGCATGCCGTCATTGCTGTACACAGCACAAAGCGCGGATCTGCAATTGGTGGATGTCGCAACCTACCATACCCAAACACGGCGATGGCAATACATGATGCCATGGCATTAGCCCAAATGATGACCTATAAGGCAGCAATTAGCGATCTACCCCACGGTGGTGCTAAGGCCGTTCTTATTCAACCTAAGGTAATTAAAGACCGTAGAGCCTACATGCATGCTTTTGGAGAATTTGTGCATCAGCTAAAGGGTCGTTATATCACAGCAATCGACAGTAATACGAATACAGAAGACATGGCTTTTATTGCCGAGGTTACACCATATGTCTTATGTACCAATCAACAACGTGACAATAAACCTAATGCTGGCAACCCTGCACCTTCGACTGCACTGGGTGTAAAACGCGCTATCGAAGCTGCTATCGCCCATTGTTTACCTGAAAAAAAATTAAGCAATTTACACGTTGCTATTCAGGGTGTCGGTGCAGTCGGTTTTTTACTAGCAAAGTTGCTATGTGAAGCTGGTGCTAAGGTAACAGTTACTGATCGCGACCAAGAAAAAGTACAACGTTGTTCTGATGAACTAACCGTTCAAACAACAACACCCGATAAAATTCTATCCACACCATGTGACATACTTTCGCCCTGTGCCTTAGGACATGTATTGACTCCTCAAACGATTCCAGGTATACAGGCAAAAATAATTGTTGGTGCTGCTAATAATCAGCTTGGGTCACCTGAAGCAAGTACATTATTGCAAGCACGCTCTATTTGCTATATACCAGACTTTCTTGCTAACGCTGGGGGTTTAATCTTTGCTGCTGGCCTATTTCATCATCTCAATGATGCTGCTATTTTAGAAAAGACCAATACAATTTATGATCGTGTATTAAATATCTTGGAAGTTGCTGTTAAAAGAGGGGTAACACCTCTGCATAGTTGCTATCAAATTGTGCAACAAGGTTTGGAAGCAACCCAGTGCGTACCTATTAAATAGATGAAACAGTTTCTTAACTCACAAGGCTTGCTGACACAAACATTGCCAGAGTTGGCGTCACCGTCACATTTATTGCAACTCTACAGCGATATGGTGACTCTACAATTATTCGACAAAAAAGCTATTAATTTACAGCGTACTGGCAATATGAGTACCTTCCCACCGAGTCATGGGCAGGAAGCCTTGTTCATCGGCATGGGGCGTGCTATGCAGGCAACTGATGTATTTTGCCCATATTACCGCGATCATGGCACGCTTATGCTACGCGGTGTACCCATGCAAAAAATTCTCAGTTACTGGGGAGGGAATGAAGAAGGCAGCCATTTTGGAATCCAGAATCAAGATATGCCCATAACTGTGCCAATCGCTAGCCAACTCTTGCTTGCGGCTGGTGTTGCCTATGCCATAAAAAAACGGAAACAGACACGTGCGGTTGTTGCAAGCTGTGGTGATGGTGGCACGTCAAAGGGTGATTTTTATGAGTCCTTAAACTTGGCTGGAGTATGGAAGCTACCCATTGTTTTTGTTATAAATAACAACCAATGGGCAATCTCTGTTCCTCAGCATGCACAAACTGCAAGTACGACAATTGCACAAAAGTCTGTTGCTGCTGGATTTGAAGGGTTTCAGATTGATGGAAATGATGTCATAGCTGTTCAATATTATATCGAACAAGCCCTCAATAAGGCACGTAATGGTGGTGGCCCAACCTTGATTGAGGCTATAACCTATCGTTTGAGTGATCATACCACTGCTGACGATGCAAGCCGTTACCAAGACCCTGATCAACTAGCACAAGCATGGCAAAAAGAGCCCCTTGCTCGATTGCGCACATATTTAAAAGAGAAGGGACACTGGTCAGCCGAACAAGAAAAAATTTTAACGGAAAAAAATCAGCAACGCATCCAACAAGCTGTACAGGCTTATCTAAATCAAGCGGAGCCTGAACCAGAGGATATGTTTGACTATCTGTACGAGACACTACCTAAGGAACTGGTGAAACAACGCCAGTCTTTGCGGAAAACTTATCGGGTAGAAGCGTGAAAGCCATCACACTTGTCGAAGCAGTCAATCAGGCACTTGACTATGAGATGTCAGCTGATGAGAGCATTGTATTGCTTGGTGAAGATATCGCTAAAAATGGTGGTGTGTTCCGTGCGACACTTGATTTATTCGATAAATTTGGCGCTGAGCGTGTCTTAGACACCCCATTAGCCGAGTCCATGATTGCAGGCATTGCCATCGGTATGGCTAGCCAAGGACTCAAACCTGTCGCTGAGTTCCAGTTTATGGGCTTTATTTATTCGGCATTTGACCACATCATCAGTCATGCCAGTCGATTACGCAATCGAACCCGTGGACGGCTGACCTGTCCAGTTGTCTATCGTGCCCCTTACGGTGGTGGCATTCACGCACCAGAACATCATTCAGAAAGTACTGAGGCATTGTTTGCGCATATTCCTGGTTTGCGTGTGGTGATTCCCTCATCACCTGCACGAGCCTATGGCTTGCTATTGGCAGCGATACGTAATCCAGATCCTGTTATTTTCCTGGAACCCAAACGGTTATATCGGCTCTTTAAACAGGTTGTGCCTAACACAGGCCAAGCCTTGCCCTTAGATTGCTGCTTTACACTTATGCCAGGCGATGATATCACATTGGTTACTTGGGGGGCAATGGTCTACGAGACCATGCTAGCCGCTAAGCAATTGGGAGAAACGCAAGGTATTCATTGCGAAGTCATCGATGTAGCAACCATCAAACCCTTAGATATGGAAATGATCATCCATTCCGTTCAAAAAACTGGCCGTTGCATCATTATCCATGAGGCAGCACGTAACTGCGGTGTTGGTGCTGAAATTGCCGCTAACCTCGCAGAGCACGCTTTAATGTCCCTACTCGCTCCTGTTCAGCGTATTACAGGTTATGATACGATTATGCCTTATTACCGTCTAGAAAAACATTATATGCCGAGTGTAAATAAAATTGTGCACACTGCCCAAGAAATGATGGAGTTTGTATGAGAGTTTTTAATCTACCTGACTTAGGGGAAGGTCTCGCTGAGGCTAAAATTCGTGAATGGTATGTTAAAGCAGGTGACAGCGTGCATGTTGATCAACCTTTACTCGCAGTTGAAACAGCTAAGGCCATGGTTGAAATTCCATCCCCCAACCAAGGAAAGATTGCAAATTTACACGCTAAAACAGGTGTGATGGTTCAAACGGGAGCACCTTTGATTAGCTTTCATCTAGATGAAGTCGTTGAACACAACCAAGCAACGGTAGTTGGTCAACTTTCTCATAGTGAAACAATTTTAGAAAATGAACCTGATATCAAACCTAAAACAGCGATGTCTACATACTCAAAACGCGTGCA
This sequence comes from Gammaproteobacteria bacterium, assembly GCA_003354005.1. Taxonomy (GTDB): domain Bacteria; phylum Pseudomonadota; class Gammaproteobacteria; order PIWD01; family PIWD01; genus PIWD01. Next base: position 41,188 of record PIWD01000009.1, read on the forward strand.
AGCCACCCCAAAGGTGCGTCAACTTGCGCAAAGCCTAAAGATCGATTTAAGCCAAGTTACGCCAAGTAGCCCACATCAACACATTACTCTTGAAGACGTTCGAGCGCATGCAAAACAAAACCATCCACCATTAAAAGCCACTGCAAACCGAGACATTTGGCTTCGCAGCATACCTCACACAAGTGAAGATCTACATGGTGCACGACGCACCATGGCACATGTAATGCAGTCAGCCAATCAGCAGGTGGTACTAACCAGTTTATTTGATGATGCTGATATTACAGCTCTCAATACCCCGTTAGATGGAAAACCAAGATTCCGAGGCTTGACCCTAAAACTAATCCGTGCAATGCAAGACGCTTGCCAAGAGATGCCAGCCCTCAATGCCCATTTCGATGCTGAAAACCTACAACGTCACCTATTCAAGCAGATAAACTTGGGTATTGCAATCGATAGCCCACAAGGACTTTTTGTACCTGTGATTCAGAATGTTGGGTCATATTCTGATCAAGTTTTATGCACTAAGCTTGCGCAACTTAAATCATTAGCAGAGAATGCAGCATTTCCAGCAAATTTGCTCAAGCATGCGACAATTACATTATCAAATATTGGAACAATTGCTGGACGTTATGCAACACCGATAGTTGTACCACCTACAGTTGCTATTGTTGCCGTTGGAAAAGTACGGGATAAACTACAATGGGATTCCATAACACAAAAATGCTGTTGCCACTTTAAACTTCCACTCTCCCTGAGCTTTGACCATCGAGCTGTTACTGGTTCTGAAGCTGCCTATTTTCTTAAAGCAATGATCACTAGCTTAGCTGCATTAGGAGATACATAGTGAGAAAGATTGATGATTAGCAACGTGATAACTTGGATGCCATGGCTGCTTACTGTCATTCTACTGGTTTTTTTACTCTATACGCTGTGGCAACAGAAAATGACAAGTCACGTTAATGAATGGAGTGCCCAGCAACAGCAGACTGTAATAGATAATATGGAAGAACGCCAAAAGGTTCTAATGAACCAACTCACAGGATTACAGGAAAGCATCAACAAAAACGCAGGTGATCATAACTTAAAGATACAAGAAGGCTTCAATAAGATTGACAAAGAAACAAATAAGCTTGTAGGCGATATCAACGATAAGATGGGTCTGCAATTTGGCAACAATCTGGATCGTACAAATCGCATTTTTAACGATGTACAGCAACAGTTGACCTCAATTAAGACAATACAGCAACAATTAACTAACACATCTAATGATGTCGCTGGCAATATTAACCAACTTCAAAATTTACTCACTGATAAACAATCACGTGGTGTGATCGGTGAAATTCAGCTAATAACCTTAATCAAAAATACCATGCCAAGTAATAGTTTTTCATTTCAGTACACCTTATCTAACAGCAAACGTGTTGACTGCGTATTATTTTTGCCTAAACCAATAAGTATGATCGCCATTGATGCCAAATTTCCGCTCGATCACTATCGTAGTATGCACAAAGAGAACCTAACACCTGCGCAGAAAAAACAATACCGAAAACAATTCAATCAGGACGTACGTAAACATATCCAAGACATTACCAGTAAGTACATTATCCTAGGTGAAACTGCGGAAAGTGCCATGATGTTTGTACCAGCCGAAGCTATTTTTGCTGATATTCACGCACATCACCACGATTTAGTTAATTTTGCCCACCAATCGCGGGTATGGATGGTCTCACCCACAACGATGATGGCCATCCTCACAACAGCCTATGCCGTGCTTAAAGATGCCAGTACACGCGAACAGGTTTCGACGATTCAAAAACTGTTAATTGATTTGTCCAAAGACTTCACACGCTTTCAGAAACGTGCAGACAATCTCAGAAAACATGTACACCTACTTAGCAAAGATATCGATGAGATCCATACCTCATCACATAAGATAACTCAACGCTTCCAAAAAATTGAACGAGTAGAATTACCTATTACAGAAGAACTCGCTGAAATTGCAAGTGAGTAACATGAAACCCTAGCAATAATTATCTGGCATTGTAGAAATGCACGAAACTTACATTGGTGGCAAAGAAAAGAATAAAAGGTGCAATTTGAAAAGACTAACTATTGAACTACTTCAAAGTGAAGCCAGTATTTTTTGTAATGTAGAAGGTATAGTAAGGGTTAAATAAATTGTTTAAAGATAAAAAAAAGTTGAGTTTGGTGATTTTCAAACACCTATTACACTAGCAAAAAAGGTTGTAGGTGTTGTTAGTAATAACCTTGCTAATGTTCAGACTATTATAGAACCTACTTGTGGTATTGGAACTTTTTTAAAAGTCTTTATAGAAAATAACTATAGTGTAAAAAACTTAATTGGTTGGGAGATAAACCCAGCTTATATTGAGATGGCAAAAGAAAATTTGTCTTATTCAAGTAACAATAATACCGTAATAAAAGAACAAGATTTTTTTGAAATAGATTGGGGTAACGTAGAAAAAACGGTTGTGTTGCAAAGTGTTATTGGTTAAAAGGATGCTTGTATTCTGGATACAATTATCCAGCGAGTGCATAAAATTGCTCCCAAACAGGAAGCTCACTATTCATTTGCTGTTTTTTAATCATTGCCCACAGCTCTATACCAGCCAA
>PIWD01000129.1 GCA_003354005.1 Gammaproteobacteria bacterium
GATTGCAAAAAATTAAGAAAGGAGCTTAAAAAAATAGATGTAGAAAAATATATAAATGAAAAAATGTATGCATATGGTAGCTCTGGCGACACCCCGCTAAAAAAAGCAATAGAATTAGGAAATAAGCATATAATAAGACAGCTAATCAAGGCAGGTGCACCAATAAATAAGCCGAACTGCCCTATATACAACCTTACAGCTTTACACACACTAGTAATCAACGAAAATGAAGACTTGATAAACTGGTTTGTAAAAAATGAGTTTGTAAAGATTGAGGATATAGTAAACAACTACTATACAAGGTACAAAATAGGGAAGAGGGGTAGGTTAGTTTTAAAATAGAGGAGCAGAGGAGCAGAGGAGCAGAGGAGCAAGATACACTACCCACAAACAGACAACTTTTTCCTTGAATATTAGGGGGCTTGCCCCCCGCAAGCAACCGAGCGGAGCAACGCGTCAGCGGTAGTGAAGGTTGCTATCTACCGAAGTGGAACGAAGGTAGATGTAAGTTAGGCGTAGCCTAACGCGTCAGGGTAGGAGCAAAGCGAGTGCCCGCACTAAGATATAAGTATAAATAAACACCTATAATGAAAAAAGAGATATAAACTATACCAG
>PIWD01000041.1 GCA_003354005.1 Gammaproteobacteria bacterium
TCTATAATATTTGCATGAATGTTTACACTTTAAGTTCTCTACTACTCACGATAGCTGTCACGATTGGTTATCTTAATCACCGTTATATACGTTTGCAGTCAACGATTGCAATTACTTGTGGTGCTTTTTTGTTGTCAATTATTATACTGCTTTCTGATCGTCTAGGGTTGACGCACCTAGAGGAGGCGACTATTTGGATAGCACATATTGATTTTCATCATTTGTTAATTGACGGTATGTTGAGTTTTTTCTTATTTGCTGGATCCTTAAATGTTAATTTCGGGGATCTAAAACGCCATAAATTAGATATTATGTTACTGGCTTCACTCAGTACTGTTGCTTCAACTTTTTTAATAGGTATTGCAACGTATTATTTATTAACGTGGTTTCATATTGCTATGCCACCTATTTATTGTTTTTTATTTGGTGCGTTAATTTCTCCGACTGACCCAATCGCTGTTTTAGCGACATTAAAGCAATTGAAAGCACCGCGCCATTTAACGACCACTTTAGCTGGTGAGTCATTATTTAATGATGGGGTTGGGATTGTTATCTTTTTGACACTTTATCAACTCGCTTTTTCGGATGTGCCATTGACAGCATATGATGTTACACGCTTATTTTTCCAACAGGCTATTGGAGGGATTGCTTATGGGATTGTACTCGGCATGGTTACTTATCGTCTTATTCGTGGTGTAACAGATCATACCATAGAAATTTTAGTGACCTTGGCTCTTGTAACTGGTGGCTATGTATCTGCTCAGTTATTACAGATCTCTGGGCCATTGGCGATGGTTGTTGCTGGAATTTTTCTAGGTAATCATGGCAAGGATTTTTCTATGCCTAAGGGTACAAGAGAGGTATTACATTTATTCTGGGAAATCATTGATGATATTTTTAATGCCTTGCTGTTTTTACTAATTGGTTTTGAGTTGTTAACCATTCATATTTATTTTAGGTTCATTTTGATCGCGTTGCTGATGATTCCCAGTATTTTACTGGTACGTGCAATTACCGTTATATTGCCACTGCGATTGTGTCGGCGTAAAACATCTAGACCGCCCTATATGCTCACGATTTTAATTTGGGGAGGGCTGCGTGGTGGTTTGGCTCTTGCGCTGGCTCTATCGCTACCAGACAGCACTTATCGGGATATTATTCTAACCATGACCTATTGTGTGGTTTGTTTCTCTGTTATCATACAGGGGATAACGGTTAAGCCACTAATACGGTTGAGCAGCAATAAAAAGAAGGCACTTAAGGCAAAATAGTTTGTGTTATTCAGAAAGGCAATGGATGAAATACTTAATAACCTGTAAAGACTGTCCTTGGTTAAGACGCGGGTCAAGCAGGCTTTTGTAGTAACGCGTTCGTTTGAGTTGTTTTTTATCATCTATACATTCTTCCAACCCCTCTTCATAGCTGGTTTCAAGGTGTAGGCCAGCTAAATGAGAGTTATGTGCCTTGTGAATGCGCACACTTTCACTTATTTCCTGAAAAATATCAGCTAATAAGCGATACTTTAGTCCACAATGATCAAGTTGTGTATTAGCATGCATGGGGTCACTTACCCAAATGACAGATAACTTATTTTCCTTGATAGCCTGCAGCACAATGGGTAATTTGTGAGAAATTGCTCTACCCATACGTGTAATTAAGCTAATACGACCTGGCAGATTGAGTGGATTACATTGCCTGATATGCATTAATAGGCGTTGGACATCACTATCTGCATTGATTTTAAAGGCAATAGGGTTTTGAATAAGACTTAGATAGCGATGATGCCAATTGCTATGCAATGTTCGCACACCTAGCCAAGGATAGTGGGTTGATAGATTATAATACAGGCCATTAACTGATCGCGTTAATGCTGTTTCGTACTCCAAAACCGAACATTCATGACTGATGAATAGGGGTGCTGATATGTGTTCTAGGTCTTCCCAGATGCGCTTTGCACACTGATAGCCTAGCAACAGACGCTGGGGATCGGGCTGACGAGCCTGTTTGTTTGCTTGATGTGCATTGATCATATCTCCACGATAAACTGGTAAATATTCTCCAGCACACATTTCCCATATCTGTGAGCGTGGTTTAACATATTGGCCTGCTATGCGCGCAATAAGCACTACAGGCATCAGGCTGCCCTGTGCCAGCAAATTTTTCATTTGTATAAAATGTTGCGATTTTTTTTGAGTGATTGCCTCGGTGGCATCAGCGAACCCTTCGGCACAGTCACCGATATGTAATAATAAGGCATGCTGCTTTAGAACCTGTTCAAGCTGTTCATGTAATTGATAAATAGTTTGTGCGCTAATAATGGCTGGTTTTTTTGCTAATTGTTTGATACAAGCTTGCCAAGCTGCCATATCTTGGTAACGTACCTGTTGGGCATAACGGATACAGCCAGGTTGATTGATAAGATGCATTAACGATGTTGATGTATCTATGGTAGGATGTGTTATACTGTGTCGACCTGAAGGCATACATCGATTATATCATAAAAATGGCGTGCGCAATCATATTAGTTTAGCAAATTAGTAACGCTGCTTATCAATACGGCCTGCAATGGATCATTAGAAAGGAAGAGAATGCTGTAACAAACAAGGTTATAGCTTAGTATTTGCTTTCCTCTTTGTATAGGGGAGTAGTTCAGAAAAAACAATAGAAGCAAGACATGCAAGATATATTGGCACGCTATCAGCGTCAGATTGTACTGCCTGGATTTGGTATCGAAGGACAACAACAGTTACAAGCTGCATCGATAGCTTGTGTTGGCGTAGGAGGGCTTGGCTCATCGGCCTTATTTTATTTGGCTGCTGCAGGTGTAGGTCGCTTAACGATTATTGATGATGATCTGGTTGAAGTTTCTAATTTGCAGCGTCAGATTCTCTATAAAACGGAGCAGCAAGGTCAAGTTAAGGTAAAAATGGCACAGCAATGTCTTTCTGCCTTAAATCCCCATATTGAGGTTGTGGCACATGTGCAAAAACTTGATGAGAAAAATGCAGACAGTCTACTAGAATCCTGTGATATCGTATTAGATGGTAGCGATAATTTTATGACACGCTATTTTGTCAATGATATGTGCTATACTTTAAAGAAACCGCTGGTGCATGCCAGCGTTAGCCAATGGCAGGGGCAGTGTACAGTATTCATGCCAGAGCAGTCTGCTTGTTATCGCTGTTTGTTTCCCCTTGATGCTGAAAATTTATCTGATACAGGCAATTGTTCACAATCTGGCGTTTTAGGTGTGCTGCCAGGGTTATTGGGCGTACTACAAGCCACAGAAGCTATAAAACTTATTTTAAAACAAGGAGAGCCTTTGCTTGGGCGTATGTTGCTTGTTGATGCACAGACGATGCAATTTAATCAATGGGTCTTCAGTCGTGATCCAGAATGCGCGTTATGTAGTCATCGTAAGCCATCTGAAGCTTTAGCTACGCTAGCACAGGCAAGTAAGCAGAAAAAAAAGGAGCAAAAGAAAATGAAAGAAATCCCATCATTAACCGTAGAAGAACTTGCACAATGGTTCGTGCATCCCCCTCAACCCTTTCAACTCATCGATGTACGCCGAGTAGATGAGCGTGCTGAAGGAAAAATTGAGCCGAGTTTATCTATACCGATTAATACCTTATCAGAAAAAGCAGCGGAACTTGATCCAGAGTCTTGTTATGTTGTTCATTGTGGGGGTGGTAGGCGTAGCTTAAAGGGTGCTTTGATTTTGAGAGACTTGGGCTTTCGGAATGTTTATAATCTTCAGGGTGGTATGACAGCCTGGGAGAGTAGACTAAATTCAATCTGACTGTCCTAGGCATTGTAATGAGTAGGCCACGACAAACTAATGCAAAAACATGGCATCCCCAAGGGGATTCGAACCCCTGTTGCCGCCGTGAAAGGGCGAAGTCCTAGGCCTCTAGACGATGGGGACAGTTTACGTCTTATTTGGTGGAGCTAGGCGGGATCGAACCGCCGACCTCTTGCATGCCATGCAAGTGCTCTCCCATCTGAGCTATAACCCCAAAAGTTATGATGCCCATTGTAAAATATTAAATATCCTACTGTCAACAAAATCATCATACTTTTTATCAGGAATTTCAATTTTATCTTGGATATAGATGAATTTTTGCATAGAAATCCCACATCAGAAACTTAGGAATATCTCATATCCCAAAAGCAAATTTAAATACTGTAAAAAATACACTCAAAAAACGTAATGCCAAGCCTTGGAGCGAATGATATTTAGCTGCAGAACGCCAGACATAGACTATACTGTCAAGTAATATCACAGAAAATAGTGAAATTAAAGAATGATAGATCAAAAAAAAAAACAAAAACAATCAAGAGAAAAGCTACGTAATATACTGTTTACTTTGGGTATTTCACTGCCTGTACGTATTCTCGCTGTTATATTAACACCCATGGCCTTAGCTGCCAGTATTAATATTCTTGGTTTATTGGTCGTCATAGCTGGCTCAAGCTTTATATCGTTGACAGTTGCTGGTTATCTAATTTATCAATTTCGCCAACAGCCCCCAGAAAGTCGATCAGTAGGAACTCTTTTTATGAAGCTGATTATGCTTTCAATATTGCCTGCTCTTGCGTTTAGTATGCTTGTCAGTGCGGCACTGCCTATTGCCATCATTAGTCTATGGGTTGTCATAACGCTTATGGTTATTAGTTGCACTATATTTGTTCTTTTTAAGATACGTCGTTTTCCCGAGATAAATCAGACAGGAGAAACGGTGTCGTTGAAGTTATTTAGGTTTAAAAAAAGTTTTTCAGCGGGTGCTTGGTCATTATTTTGCATGAACACTTCGGCTGGTACAATGCTATTGGGAACTATGTTCATCACTGCATTGTTGCCGAATAGTTTTTTTTCCGTTGCTTTAGTTAAAGCCATTACTGGACTTTCAAGCATGATCGGAGCTAATGGAGGCACTGCTGTAGCCATTGGCATTGCAGCTGTTACAGCTACCTGGGCTGTTACAATTATTGTTACATTTGTAGCTTTATGTTTTTTCATTCACTATGTTTATCAAATCTATAAAGTTACCTCAGAACATTCTGCGATTCCTAATCAACCTTTGATTGCTGCTAATGCTAATGTAATAAGCGATGGCTCTATGTTGAATGAGGAACATACTTTGCTGGAAGGTAAAAAGTCATCTTTGATATCAGATGATATTAACAATAACAAATCTTTGACATTAAAACCCTGAGTAATTACGCCAAATATTTTTATATACGTTAAAATAACGCTCTGCCATATGATCAGCCATAAACAAGGTACGATAGCGGTTGCGTGCTGCACGGGCAAAAATCTGCCGTTGTTTGGGTTGATTGAGTAGATACTGCATCGCATTTTGCAGGGCTTGTGGGTCTTTTTTTGGTACAATAAGACCAGTAACTTCATTTTTATTTACAAAGCTACTTCCAGTTCCGATATCAGTCGAAATAAGTGGTTTTCCGTGCATTAGTCCTTCTAGAAGCATAATACAATAGGCTTCTGAGCGTAAGTGCGCAGGCGAAACAACCGCATGACACTGTTGATAGAGTACATATTTATCAAGTTCGTTAACATGTCCAATGAGTAGGACGCGGTCACTTAATTGAAGTTTATCTATAACCTTTCGTAATGCTTTTTTCTCAGGGCCATCACCAGCGATGATTAGACGAATAGTTGTATTTTTTACGGCTTCTAATAGATAGTGTAGACCTTTATAGTAACGCAATACGCCCACAAATAAAAAAAATGGGGGAGGGCATCGACCTTGCCAATAATCTAGGCAATCGCGTAGCCCTGTTTTTTTCTTTGCATCCTGTAAACCCATTGGAATGACTTGGCATTTATCGCGATAACGTTGTAGGACAGGGCTACTTTCAAGGTAATTTTGTGAAGCTGGTATTATTGTACCAGCCTGTTTTAAGAAACGATGCATTAGTGGGGCATAGAGTTGTTTTAGGAAACGCTGTTTAACAATATCGCTGTGGTAACTGATGACAAAAGGATAGTTAGCTAGGGCAGTAAATTGATGCAATAAGTCAGCGAATGGCCAGGGGAAATGGTAATGAATCAGGTCAAATGTTTCCTCGGCCAGTAAATCTCGTAGGTAAGGAATCATAGTATAACTAATTGGGCAAGAAGCACATTCAAAAGAGATAGGCACATAGTGCACAGTTACCTGTTCGACCATCTTATGGTAAGCTTTTTTACAACGCGTAGTTGTAAGAATATGTTGTTGAAGCTTATATTTTTTATGTAAAGCTTTTGTCAACTGGTGGATAAAGGTTTCAACACCACCAACGCTATCGGGATAATAGCATTTGTAAAGATGTAAAATAGATGCTGTCTCGTTATGATCATTCATATTGTGTTTGTTCTTATATTTGAGAAGATCCTGGGTATTGTTGTAAAAAGTGACGCAATCGTTGTAGCACACGTTTCTTGCCTATTAAGTAAACAGTCATATCGATCGCTGGTGATGCTGTATCACCAGTTAACGCAATACGTAAGGGCTGAGCCAATTGTGGGAAACGTAATTTTTGATCTTCGATGATACGGTGAAATACTTGCTTGATATCATCCACATGCCATCTCTCAAGGCTTTCAAGCTGACTTAGCACATTCTGCATTAAAGCCAGGCTTTGTTTGGTAATATATTTTTCTTTTGCTCGTAGGTTATAAACGATGTCATTTTTATAAAAATATGCACTAGCACTCGCAATTTCCTTTAAGGTTTTTCCGCGCTGCTGTAATAGTGTTGCTACTTCAGCTAGTGGAGGGCCTTGCTTTGTATCAATCGAGAGCTGTTTTAGCTGGGTCTTTAATGGGGCTAGTAAATGTTCCAAGGATAGATTTTTTAGGTAATGCTGATTGAACCATAGTAGTTTTTGTGTATCAAATTGAGCGGGTGATTTGTGTAGATGCTCTAAATTAAAACAGCTTAGCATTTCTTCTGCTGTGAAATATTCCTTGTCGCCATGTGCCCATCCTAGACGCAGCAAATAATTACAGAGTGCTGTAGGTAGATAGCCAGCATTACGATAGGCAAGAATACCTAAGGCACCGCGACGTTTTGATAGACGCTGCCCATCTTCATTAAGCACCATTGGTAAGTGGCTATATTGGGGTGGTGTTGCTTTCAGCGCCTTGAAGATATGCAATTGTCGTGGTGTATTGTTGACGTGGTCATTACCACGAATGATGTGTGTAATTCCTGTATCGATATCGTCGACGACTACGCTAAAATGATAAGTAGGCATACCATCACTACGTGCGATCACCAAATCATCCAATTGGTTGTTCTGAATACAAATGTGGCCTAATACACTATCATCAAAATGTGTTTCACCTTCTAAAGGTGTCCGTAACCGCACAACAAAGGGCAAATCGGACGCGACTAGTGGATCTTTATTACGACAACGTCCATCATAACGGATTACTTGTTTCTGTGCTAACTGTTCTATACGTAGTCTTTCTAGCCGTTCTCTAGTACAATAGCAGCGATAAGCATCACCAGTTTTATAAAGTTCTTCAATGCGTTCTTGATAGCGTTCAAAGCGTGTGCTTTGGTATTCTGGTTCGTTATCATACTGCAATCCTAACCACTGTAGTGCTGTGATAATGTCATCACTATACTGCTTTGTAGAACGCTCTTGGTCTGTGTCTTCAATACGTAAAATAAATTGACCACCATGCTGCTTAGCGTACAGCCAGTTATAAAGTGCTGTACGAGCGTTGCCTAAATGTAAATCACCCGTCGGGCTGGGTGCAAACCGTGTACGTATAATACCCATGTATTGCCTTCTTTTTCTCTTATTCAACGATGCTAGAAAGTCTAACATTTTCTTTGTTTATATAGCAATTGTTACAAGAAATTATTGCATTATCCTTATAGCACAAGAACTTTCATTAAGAAGTTTATATAAATTATAATAACCGTGATTATCATAATAATCACGGTTATTATAATTTCAAATTAAGGACTATTACTAGCTCTAGAATCATGCCCATCATGATTATAATTATTATTACAACCTACAGCACGCGTTATATTTGATCTAGCTTGATTGATAGGATATTCTGGCACTGAATTGCTATTATTTTCTGATCTACTATTCTTTAGATTCACATAGAAAGAAATTGGAAATATTGGAAAAGATTTACCCGCACTCTTAAGAAGCAAGTAAATACACAAGCAAAAAGGCGAAGCACATAGATCAAGCAAACCAAGCAATAAGCTTACTGATATACCTTTACCTGGGTAGTACTTATGCAACTGCGGAGCCTCATCTTGTTGGCTTCGCTCCTTAAGTTCTTGTAAGCTCTCTGCCTCTGCAACATCAGTTTCTTGAAAATTACCTATTGTTGTCTTTAGCATTGGTTCTGGTTTGTAATCCTCCTTACAATCATCAGAATTACCTATTATTTCTGGCTCTTGGATTTGAGTCTGACTACTTAGTTGTTCTATTGCCAATGAAAGATTCTTAGATATGGCACTACTATTATCTGCACTGGCTTGTAACATCTCAGAAAATTGACTGTATATATGATTTCCCACATTATCCTCAATAGTTGGAAAGAAAATTTTCATATATTCGATTAAATTATTAACAGTAGCTTCAGGCTTCATTTTTATATAGCTATCAATTTCCTTTTGGAGTAGCGATTCATATATTTTCAGATCATGAATACTATAAATTGCAAAATAAGTCCGCTTCTCATCATTGGGGTTGTTAAAATGGGGAGCACTTTTTTCTATTTTCCTAATATTTTCTAAATTAGCAACAATCGTTACATCATTTACATTATGATACTTAACATCTGTAAGATTAGGCAGAATTTTCCTCTGCTGACCAGATAGTCTATAAAAATATAGTAATTTTTCACTTATTAACCCAGTTAAAGCTTTCTCTTGATCAAGATTTGGTCTCGGTGGCATCATAATCTGAAAAGATTTATCAGGGAGTTGAGTTATTCTGGTAATATGACCAATATCTTCTAAATTTTCGTTGAACGTTCTACTAAAGTAATCTGTTAGAATTTCTGGAGTAACAACCTCTTGAACAACTTGGGAATTAGCTCTATAAATTAAGTTAGTTGCTTTGGCATAAGTTAAGGGCACTCTAGGAGAGTATTCTTTACATAACTTATATAAGTCAGCCATTAATTGGCGACTTTTTTCTAAATTACTGCATTTAAACTCGTAACCATTCTCAGTCCCACAGAAACTTAATTGTATATCATTTTCATTAACCAGTCGAAGTCTTTTCAATTTATATTTTATTGCCATAGTCCATAGGTGACTTTCATAAACAGGAGATGTCCTATTCTGCATATCAAAACTTACTTGATCTTTCATCCACTGATCATGCTTATCCTCTGTAAACTGACTATTTTGAAATAATACTTGATATCCTTTGTGAACAGCTTTTGCCATATCACGCGTCATATGCATGCTATTATGTGACATAGCACATTTTAATTTTTCCATATATGACCCACTTAAAGCATTATAATAATCAAAAATAACCAGAAACCCTCCTCCCTCTCTCCTCTCTACAGCAGCACAAGATATCTTCATTTCCTTAAGTGCAGCTTTAACCTCTGCTTCGCTCTCGCAACACCCAGCAAAAACTTCTTTAGCATTGTTTTTCACACACTCGTAGAATGGGTCATTTGCATAGGCATAAAGTAGTGATTGATCAATAATTTCTATGGGATAGATAAAGTTTTTTATACCAAACTTATTAGAAAAAACCAATCTTTCATTGTTATTAAGCTTAGTAAGTACCTTATTTTGAAGCTTATTATTGTTATTCCAAAGATCACTACCTTTTATTAGGTTAACTTGATTAGTGTTTAAAGTTTCAAAAAAACACTTGGCACTCTCGTTAGACCCTTGATTCTCGTACTTATCTTCATCATTATCGCTAACCTTATGAACCAAGAAACTTGCCATCATTTCTATAGTACGGTTGTTACTATTTGTAGCAGCAAAATCTAAAAAATCACTCAGACTTATGTTATAAGCATCATCTCCTATGGGATTCTTATGTGGCAAATTTTGCGATTGACAATTTATATTTTTTTGCAGTACAAAGCGTTTCTTGGGATGAAAGATGGAATCTAGTTTACCTAGAGTGGCTTCCATAGAGAAATATTTGTAAAATAAACGTATATTTTGATGTTTTAAAAAATCTGATAGAAGAAAGCACATATTGCCTTGATGGGTGATACAGTCTCCTTTTTGATCAGGAAATGAGATAAGAAACTCATCCGCATGAGAGGTGCCCATTGTTCGTTCCATCCCCTGAAGAATACTATTAGAAAATATAGTAAATCGTTCTTTAATCTCTTTTCTAAAAGAGTATTAATTGAAAAATTTTTGTTTTCTTATGGGAGAAAGTCCACTATCAGGAATTAAATAATCACGTAATGCATTAAGAAGA
>PIWD01000130.1 GCA_003354005.1 Gammaproteobacteria bacterium
CGCTAGCAAGCAAGCTCGCAAGCACAAGGCTTTTTCGTACACATATAGTTTTCATTATTTATTCCCTTAATTTTAATTGATATCTTAATTTTTCATTTGCGCTTGTCGCAACTGTCCCATTATAGGGGGGGCTGCCCAAGTTTGATGGACGAGCCTTTGCTTTGCTTACCACTTTTTTCTTCTCTACAGCAATCACATTACCTGTTTCCAACTACGCTTACTGTGCAACAAGAGTCGGAAAAAAGCAACCTTGTTTTTTTACAAAAAATATCTTGAAAATCCGACTGACACACATTACACAGCAGTTCCCGATAAATAAATTTATTTGCACTAATTTAGCAAGTATTGAAAACAATCGCTTAATACAATTCAGGCACAACTTGCTTGGACGAACACTGATAAGCTCCCAGAACAGGCAGTATCTAAGCTTAGCCAAGCTGCTAATAGGTCAATCTAAATGATTAGCTAGTTTTGTGTTATTCAGGAGTAATCTCAATATTCTCACCACTTGTTATAATGCTTAGCTCCCCACCTTCACCTGTGCCTGTATTGGCTTGTGACAACGATATGCTTTCGGATAGGGGGTCATCAGGATGCGCAACGGAAATGG
>PIWD01000042.1 GCA_003354005.1 Gammaproteobacteria bacterium
ATGTGGGAACTGCTTTACACAAACGCTTTGCCCAAGCGCATCAGCAATAGCAAACTCTTTTATATTCTTAGCTGCTAAGTCGTGCTATCCATCTCCACCCAAACATCAAAGTTACTCAATGCTACTCTGGGTGGAGAACTCCACACAACAGGTTAAATCCACTGCAAATTTCAGCAAGCTCAACAGGCCAAGTGCTATTTAGCAAGACTTAAAAACTCACTACGGGTTCGCTCATCTGATCGGAAATTACCAAGCATCACCGATGTTGCCATCACCGAGTTTTGTTTTTCAACTCCACGCATCATCATACATAAATGCTTGGCTTCAATGATCACGCCAACTCCTTTTGCTTGTGTAACAGCACATATGGCTTCTGCAATTTGCTGTGTCAATTGTTCTTGTAGTTGTAAGCGCTGAGCATACACGTCAACAATACGAGCAACCTTGGATAAACCAATAACATTGCCCTCTGGAATATAAGCGACATGACATTTACCAATAAATGGTAGCAAATGATGTTGACAAAGTGAGTAGAGTTCGATGTTTTTGACCACAATCATTTCACTCATGTCAGACTTGAAAATTGCTTGATTGATCAGTCGATCAATAGATGTATGATACCCATTTGTTAAGTGCTGAAAAGCACGGGCAGCACGTAAAGGTGTCTCTTTTAGCCCCTCACGTCTTGGATTCTCACCGATAAGTTCAATAATAGAGGAGAAATGCCCTGCAATAGCCTGTGTTCGCTGTTGATCAGTTAAACCACTCATCATTGATTCCCCTGCTGTTTTTTAACCTATTCTTACTAAAGCACATGGGGCTCATTGTACCGAGAAAATGGATAAATGCAAGTGCATGGAATTGGTTTGAAACCAAACTTAGTAAACAACATCATTAATTAATCTATTATAATAAAGTTGGATGATTTGTGACTGTGAATCAATTGGCCAAAATGGGTGAAGCAGCAAGGCTTTTGGGCACAGATTCCTTGGCACTCAGAAGGTGTGAGTCAACGGTATGCTCAGTTGGAGGAAAAAAATAAACTATCCGTATTAATGTGTCAAAGCTTCCGTTTCCTTCTTCAGAATTGATTAAGGTAGATGTAGAAAGTTAACGAGTGTATATTGACTGTGATATCATGACGATTGTGTTAAGCTACTCTATTGGAGGAGATTAGATGCCAAAAGTGAAGAAAAGAGGTGTATTGTCGTGAGACCAGTTATTGCTTTTATGAAATTGGAGGCTTCAGGTGGTATTGTCCTGTTTCTGAGTGCTGTTTTGGCTATGCTGTTGGCTAACTCTCCTTTGTCTCCCTACTATAACAATCTGTTTCAACAGATTGTTGGGTTACATGTTGGTCCCTTTCAGATTAGCCAACCTTTGCTGTTATGGGTTAATGAAGGGCTTATGTCGGGCTTCTTCTTTTTGGTGGGTCTGGAATTACGGCAAGAATGGTATAGCGGAACGTTAAAACAACGTAATAGGCATGCATTGCCACTTGTAGCAGCAATAGGCGGTATACTAGTTCCAGCATTATTTTACGTATTTCTAAATGCACATGATGATTTTGCATTGCGTGGTTGGGGGATACCAACAGCGACAGATATTGCATTTGCCTTAGGCATTTTATCATTATTAGGGTCACGTATTCCAATTGAATTAAAAATCTTTTTAACAACATTAGCTATTTTTGATGATATTGCAGCTATCACTATTATTGCATTATTTTATACAGAACATATCAGTTTATTTGCCCTGGTAGCAGTCATGGTTTTCACTCTATTGTTGTGGGTTTGTCATTATTTTCGCGTACAAATTATGTCTATTTATTGGATATTTGGAATATGCTTGTGGTTATCAGTGTTTAAATCTGGTGTGCATGCAACATTAGCTGGGCTTGCTTTAGCCATATTTATGCCACTTGATCATTTTGCAAAACAACCTACACATCGTTTAAAACATCTTGAAAGTCGCTTGCATCCTTGGGTGACCTTTGGCGTGTTGCCTTTATTTGCATTTGCTAATTGTGGCGTTTCTCTATCCAGCGTTCGTTTTCAGGATTTTTTGGAACCGATTCCCTTAGGTATTATTTTGGGATTATTCCTGGGTAAACAATTAGGTATTATGGCTGCGAGTTGGCTTGCTGTGTGGTGTAGATGGTTACGATTGCCAGAGGGTGTAAATTGGTGGGGTATGTACGGTTTATCTATACTATGTGGCATCGGTTTTACTATGAGTTTATTTATCGGGGCATTGGCCTTCGATTATAGTGGTGGCATTACACACTGGTTTGTCACTACAAAATATAAAGTTTTGCTGCGTCTAGGTGTATTGTCTGGGTCAATGATAGCAGGATTGGTTGGTTATAGTGTTCTGTCCTGGGTCTATCCAAAAGAAAATTTGAGCAAAGAGGAAATAAAATATGTCGAATAAAGTGGTTAAGGTTGCGATAACAGGTGGGGCAGGGCATCTTGGTTATGCTTTGTTATTTCGTATTGCATCTGGTGAAATGTTTGGTTCACATACAAAGGTTGAATTGAGTTTGCTGGAGCTAGAGGGAGCACTTCCTGTATTGCAAGGAGTTGCTATGGAATTGGAAGATGGTGCTTTTCCATTGTTGCAGCGCGTAAGCTACACAGCAAATATGGATGAAGCAATGAAAGGTGCGAATTGGGTTTTATTAGTGGGTGCTGCACCACGACGGGCAGGTATGCAGCGTGCCGATTTATTGAAAATAAATGGTGGTATTTTTGCAGAGCAGGGAGAAGCAATTAACCGCTGTGCTGCAAAAGATGTGCGTGTTTTAGTTGTGGGTAATCCTTGTAATACAAATTGTCTTATTGCTATGAATTATGCAAAAGATATTCCAAATGATCGTTTTTATGCAATGACAATGTTGGATGAGAAACGTGCACGTACACAGCTAGCAATTAAGGCTGGTGTGCCAGTTGCTTCGGTTAAGAATATGGCAATTTGGGGTAATCATTCATTAACGCAGTACCCAGATTTTTCACATGCTACAATCGACGGAAAACCTGTAACAGAAGCTATTACCGATATCAATTGGTTGCAAAATAGCTTTATTGAAATAGTACAGAAACGTGGTGCGGCAGTTATTGCGGCACGTGGTTCTTCTTCAGCTGCTTCTGCTTCAAATGCAATTATTTGTAGTGTGCGAAATTTATTAACAGATACACCTGAAGGTGAATGTTACTCAATGGCGTTGTGTTCAATGGGTCAATATGATGTGACACCAGGATTGATTTATTCATTTCCTTGCCGAACTCGAAAATCTAAGCTCGAAGTGATCGGCAATTTAAGGCATAATGACTTTGCGCTCGATAAATTATCATGTACCTTGCAGGAGCTAGAAGATGAGCGCGAAGCTGTGAGGGAAATGGGGCTTTTGTCTTGAGTCTAGCTAAAATGGTTTGTTTATGTCCGAGAAATTACGTCTTGTCAGACAAAAAATTAAGTCAGCAAAAGGACTTGACGTAGTACTGCATACCATTGTTGAACAACTGTCAAAACTGCTTGATGCAGATGCCTGTTGCTTATTTTTGATTGATTATGCACAAGATGAATATGTATTAAAAGCAAAATATGGCTTGCCTAGTACTGCGATTGGTCAGATTCGATTTCGTTTGGGCGAGGGTCTGATTGGATTAATTAGCAAGCGCAGTGAACCTCTTAATCTGGATGATTGGCAGAGTCTGCCAGAAGTAGCTTCTTTTTCAAGTGATGTCATGCAAGGTTTGCATGGTTTTTTAGGGATCTCCATTCGGTATAAGTGTCAACCACTGGGTGTGCTTATTTTTCAGCGTCAAGCTAAACAACGGTTTCATGAAGAACAGATCAGTTGGTTGATAACGCTTACTGTGCAAATTGCGACTTCTATTGTTGCTGCCCAAACGAATGAGACCCTTAAAGATCAGAAAAGCATTGTATTAGTGGGCATTCCTAGTTCCTCTGGTGTTGGTATTGGGAAGGCTGTGGTAGTTTATCCACGCTCTAATTTGAGAGCAGTGCCAGATAGAGCCGCTAAAGATATTGATGCTGAAATCAAATCTTTCAAAATGGCATTGATTGAAACCCAAGAAGAACTACAAGCTTTATCACAGCGGTTAGCTGGTCGCTTGTCTTCGGAAGAGCGTGAATTATTTAGTAGTTATATTCAAATTCTTGCTAGCCCTTCTTTCTACAAAGAAGTGGTATCCTTGATTAGCAAAGGGAAGTGGGCGCAGTGGGCATTATGCCAGGTGATCAGCCAGCATGTTGCGGAATTTGAAGCTATCAGTGACCCTTATTTACGTGAGCGTAGTGCTGATGTCGAAGATTTGGGGCGTCGTGTCTTATTTCATCTACAATCAGGCGCGCGTGCGGTACGTGAGTATCCTAAGAAAACAATTTTGGTAGGAGAGGAGGTGACAGCGGCATCATTAGCAGAGGTGCCAGAGGGCTATTTAATAGGTATTGTTTCAGTAAAAGGTTCCACAAATTCGCATGTAGCCATTCTAGCGCGTGCACTTGGCGTACCAGCAGTCATGGGTGTTGAATGCATGCCGATTACACAAATTGATTTTAGAACCATAATAGTAGATGGCTATTATGGGCAAGTATATCTCTCACCCTCTTCTCAAATTTGCCGTGAATTCCTTACGTTATCCGAAGAGGAGCGTGAGTTGGATAAAGAACTCAGTAGTTTACGCGACTTACCAGCTGAAACACTTGACGGTTATCGTTTGTCCCTTTATGTTAATACTGGTCTTGCTGGAGATATTCATCGGGCACTTAGTGTTGGTGCTGAGGGGGTTGGTTTACATCGAACAGAAGTACCATTTATGCTGCGTGATCGTTTTCCGACGGAGGAAGAACAGCGTATTATTTATCGCCAGCTCTTAAAAGCCTTTTCGCCGAGTAGTGTTGTAATGCGAACCTTAGATGTTGGTGGTGATAAAATCCTGCCGTATTTACCGATTGATGAGGAAAATCCTTTCTTAGGTTGGCGCGGTATTCGTATTAGCTTGGATCAGCCCAATAATTTCTTGACACAAGTGCGTGCCTTATTGCGAGCAAGCGAGGCCTTCCATAATTTGCACATTATGTTACCGATGATTAGTCATGTCGAACAGCTTGATGAAGCAGTCGCCTTGATTCAACGTGCATATCAAACCGTACGTGAAACACATCCAATGGTCGAATTTCCAAAGATTGGTATTATGATCGAAGTGCCATCAGCGGTTTATCAAATCACTTTGTTGGCAGAACGCGTTGATTTCATATCGATTGGTACAAATGACCTGATTCAGTATCTGCTAGCGGTTGACCGTAATAATGGGCGTGTCGCGAAACTTTACAACTGTTTTCATCCTGCTGTTTTACAGGCTTTGATGCAAATTGT
The DNA here is from genome assembly GCA_003354005.1 of Gammaproteobacteria bacterium. Classification (GTDB taxonomy): domain Bacteria; phylum Pseudomonadota; class Gammaproteobacteria; order PIWD01; family PIWD01; genus PIWD01. The sequence goes on from PIWD01000042.1 coordinate 5,402, forward strand.
GCATGCTTGTCATCAATTAAAGAAAAAAGTTAGTATTTGTGGTGAAATGGCAGGTGACCCATTGGCTGTTATCTTGCTGATGGCTATAGGTTTTGACATACTTAGTGTCAGTGCCAGCCGATTACCACGTGTGAAATGGGTGGTTCGTAATTTCAGTATGAAAAAAGCAGAATTGTTGCTTGAACAAGTCTTAAAAATGCATAGTCCTCGCCTGATTCAGCAACACTTAGAGCGTGCATTAGAAGCTGCTGGATTGGGTGGGTTGATTCGAGCAGGACGAAGCTAAACATGTTGCCTTATCCTCATATTGACCCAGTAATTTGGGATCTTGGCATTGGTCAGCTTAAAATCCGCTGGTATGGTTGCATGTATATGCTTAGTTTTGTAGGTGGTTGGTTCTTATTGCGGTATCGTGCGAAATGCCTAAATCTAAATTTGCAGACTGGGCAGATCAGTGATTTAGTTTTTTATGTGATGTTAGGGGTTATCCTAGGCGGTCGCCTCGGTTATTTTCTATTTTATGAAACAGCTCGGTTATGGTCAGAGCCACTGGATGTTTTAAAAATATGGCAGGGGGGTATGTCCTTTCACGGTGGTTTACTTGGGGTTGGACTTGCCGTATGGGTGTATAAACGACATAACAACTGTTCTTTTTTTATGCTCACTGATTTCTTAGTTCCAGTTGTACCTTTGGGGTTGGCTGCTGGTCGTCTTGGTAATTTTATCAATGGTGAGCTATGGGGACGCGTGACACAGGTGCCTTGGGCTATGGTTTTTCCACGTGCTGGATCATTTCCACGTCATCCCTCACAACTCTACGAATTTTTTCTAGAAGGTGTGTTTTTATTTGTTGTGTTATGGTATTATGCGCGTAAGCCCAGGGGGTTCGGAGCCGTGACGGCCTGCTTCCTATTTTTCTACGGTCTAGTCCGATTCATTGTTGAATATTTTAGACAGCCTGATTGGCAGCAGGGATTTCTCATGGGATCGTGGCTGACGATGGGGCAATTATTGTCACTGCCGATGATTATCATTGGGTGTGGATGGTGGTATGTCGTGTGGACTCGAAAAACAGATAATCAGACTGGAGTATCAAATTAGTGAGCGAGTGCATTGTAGTTGTGGGTGCCCAATGGGGTGATGAAGGTAAAGGTAAAATTGTTGATAGCTTAACAGAAAAAGCTAGTGCTGTAGTACGTTTTCAAGGTGGGCACAATGCTGGACATACACTGTATAGAAAGGGCAAGCCCATTATCTTACGTTTAGTACCATCAGGCATTTTACATCCAGTGAACTGTTATATTGGAAATGGCGTCGTTGTATCGCTAACAGAACTTGCACAAGAACTAGAAGAACTACGCACATTGGGTATTCCAGTCACAGATCGTTTAAAGATTAGTCAGTTATGTCATCTATTGCTACCTTATCACGTACAACTTGATAAAGTGCGTGAGAAAAAACTGGCTGCTAAGGCTATTGGCACCACAAAACGGGGTATAGGGCCAGCATATGAAGATAAAGTCGCACGACGTGGTATTCGTATATCAGACTTCTCCGACACCAAGCAGTTTGCGGAAAAAGTAAAGATAGTAGCTGACTACCACAACTTTATGCTCACACATTACTATAAAAGCAACCCAGTAGATGTACATGAAATTATTGAGACTCAATTACAGATTGCAGAACAACTACAGCCCTTATTTGCCGATGTCTCATCTTGCTTAATCCAGCATATTGGAGATCAAGAAAGCATAATCTTTGAAGGTGCACAGGGTTCCATGTTAGACATCGACCATGGCACTTACCCATTTGTAACCTCCTCTAATACCGTAGCTGGAACTGCGGCAGTTGGATCTGGTATTGGCTTGCGTTACTTTACAAAAGTTTTAGGTGTTGCAAAGGCTTATTTAACACGCGTGGGCGAAGGCCCTTTCCCAAGTGAGCTACAGGATGACACAGGCCAGTATTTAGCAAAACAAGGACGTGAATTTGGCAGTGTCACAGGACGTGCTCGGCGTTGTGGTTGGTTTGATATAGTAGCTTTACGTCGTTCAATAACTGTAAATGGCTTGCAATCTCTATGTTTAACAAAACTAGATGTACTCGATGGTTTGCCTGAATTAAAGATTGCTATAGATTATACTGCGGATGGTGAGCCAGTTTATGTGTCACAACGCGGTTGGCAGGCCACTACCAAAGGTGTACACACCTGGGATGCACTGCCACCTGAGGCACGTGCCTATGTTGAGTGTCTAGAGAGATTAGCTGGCATTCCCATTGACCTTATATCAACTGGGTCAAAGTATGCAGATATAATTACCCGTATGCCTTTATTAAAATAGTCTCAGGGAACACTATGTTAAAACGTAATCCACTGATCAGTGCCATCTTATTGATATCGGGCACCTGTGTCGGTGCTGCGATGTTGGCACTACCCATCGTTAATCATTCACAGGGTTTCATGCTCTCCCTACCATCCCTAACCCTATCGTGGTTACTGGCCAGCTTAGCTGGTCTTGTCATGCTGGAAGCCAACCTATGGTTGAAACCAGGTGCCAGCTTAGTCTCCATGGCAGACGACACCCTGGGTCAATCAGGCAAAATTGGTGTATGGGTTGCTTACAGTGCACTACTTTACATGATCATGGCAGCCTTACTTACAGGCTTATACGACATGCTGAATGTCAGCGTTCAGGCACTCTTGCAGCGAAGTTTACCAGTATTAGCTGGTTTTTCTGTCTTAATTATCGTATTCAGCGCCATGATCTATGCTGGTGCTCGAGTGATTGACCTTGTGAATCGTCTATGTATGCTTGGCTTATTGATCTGCTTTATCCTACTAGCGATTTTGCTTGTGCCACAAGTTAAGCCTAGCTATTGGTTGCTTGGATCTTGGCAGAATTTTTGGCAACCACTGCCAATGATCATCACCTCATTTGGTTACCAAATTGTTATCCCTAGTCTACGCACTTATTTAGGTAATGACGTTAAAAAATTACGCTTAGCAGTTCTCATTGGAACTTTTATTCCCCTTGTTGCCTACATTGCTTGGCAAATGTTAATCATGGGAACCTTAACCCCACAGGATTTACACATCATTTTGCAAACTGGGCAACCAGCTACGGGTATTGTTGAAAGGCTCAGCTTGCGTGTTTCTAGCAATAGCTTACACCATGTCATACAGTGGTTTGGTTTTTTTGCCTTGCTGACCACATTTATGGGTGTCTCCTTGAGCTTATACGACTTCCTGACTGATGGATTAGGCCTTGTACAGCGTCGCTATACACGTTTGTGCACCATTTTAATCGCTTTTATACCACCAGGACTCATTGCCATCTGTTTTCCTAAGGGTTTTATCACAATTTTAGCTTATGCGAGCCTATTTGTGATTATCTTGCTGATACTCATACCTTGTTTAATGGTCTACAGCGGTCGCTACAGTCGACGTTATCGACATGCAGACGGGGCAGTTTATCGTCTAATTGGTGGCCGACCACTGTTGATAGGATTAATATTAGCAAGCATAATAGCTGTATGTATTGAAGTTTTAAAATGACATCCAGGGGCATCTATCATGCTGACAGCACTATGTAGCGCGACTATCTACCGTTCCCTAAGTGAAATAGCTAATCAAACCATTAAACAACTCATTGTCTTACCCAGCCTACCTTCCACCAACCAGTATCTACTAGAGCGTATTGACTTTCCAGTTAGCGTCTGTTTAGCTGATCAACAAACCAAAGGGCGAGGGCAGTTTAGCCGACACTGGGTTTCACCGCCAGCTAGCAACCTCTACATTAGTCTACTCTGGTCTGCCTTACCTCAACATATACCATCCTTAGCAACCTATGTTGGTGAAGCAATCATAACATGCTTAAAAGATATTGGCGTAGATGACGGCCTACACATGAAATGCCCTAACGACATTCTGTGGGAACAAAGAAAACTAGCAGGCATCCTCATTGAAAGCAAAATTACCGCTAACCAGGCACAGCGTGTTAGCCCACTCGTAATCGGCATCGGTCTAAACTTAAGTATGTCAGAAGCTGCTGGAAAAAAAATAGATCAACCCTGGACTGACCTAACGAGCATTTTAAAAATGCCCATGGTTCAGAGACGTAATTCAATTGCTGCGCAGTTACTGTCACAGTTGATTTTAAATTTATTAGGAGTTTCGTAGTTTGAAGCTTAATAGTTTTTTTGCCGAGTGGAAGGTGAATAATCATTCATAGCAGAACAGCATGTGGGACACACGTCCTGTTAGAATGGTCAGTATTTGAGTCAAGTGTTAATATTGAATCCCAGTAGACATTACTATATCGATATGTTAGCCTCGCGCTTATGTCTGGTACACCCCCTAAGAAAACATATATTATACCATTTGCGCATGATGCCTTTTTTAAGCGTTCATTGCAGGAGATTGGTATTGCTAGAGATTTCTTTAAGCATCATCTGCCCAAGGCTGTCCTAAAAGCTCTTGATCTCAACACTCTCTGTTTACAGTCCAACTCGTTTATTGAGAAAGATGGCGGGTATCGCTTTAGTGACATTATTTATCAAATACGTATCTTAGAAAAGTCAGGCTACCTTTTTTGTTTGCTAGAACATCAATCGACACCCGATCGCTGGATGGCACTTAGAATGCAAACTTACTTGATGCATTTTCTAAACAAACAGGTCAGACAAGGAGTCAAGAAATTGCCACCATTCTTTTTGATGGTTTTTTATCATGGCAAAAGGAGTCCTTATCCGTATAGTCAGGACTTTTTTGATTTGTTTGAGAATCCAGCTTGGGCTAAAGAGCAATTTTTACAACCCTTCCATCTGGTGGATATCCAGCAAGAATCAGATGAAGCGATTTTACAACATGATGATGCTGCCACACTTGAAATGCTTCAAAAGCA
>PIWD01000010.1 GCA_003354005.1 Gammaproteobacteria bacterium
TGTTTGAGAATCCAGTTTGGGCTAAAGAGCAATTTTTACAACCCTTTCATCTAGTAGATATCCAGCAAGAATCAGATGAAGCGATTTTACAACATGATGATGCTGCCACACTTGAAATGCTTCAAAAGCATATCTATGACAGTGATATTGGTATTGCTGTGAAAAAACTAAAAGAATCAGGCTGTTTAAAAAACATTGAAATAAAATATGGTGATCTTACTAAATTTGTTGTAAAATATACGCTTGTGAAAGGTGATTCTCCCAATAAGTCAAAAGTCGTTGAAGACTTATGCGATACACTGTCGGAGGACAAGAGAGGTGAAATTATGTCAATAGCCCAACAAATTCATCAAGAAGGTCGTAGAGAAGGCATAGAAGAGGGCAGTAAAAAAACTATTAAACATATCGCGATGCGCTTACTTCAACAAAGACAATCTAAAAAAATCGTAGCTCAAGTAACAGGGCTGTCCGATAAAGATCTAGCGGAACTAATGGAAGAAAAACAAAACTAAACTGATGCTCCCCCTGACTTTAGACATGGGGAATATCAGTTTCCAGCTCCCTCAAAACATCTTCACGCAGTATTTTCAGGAACTAAAATTGTATTTAGAGGAAGTTTTGTGCTCATTTTTGGCAATGTTCTGAAAGTGTATTGACGAATCCGTTCTATTGAGCGATAATGTAGGGGTTGTCAAGTGATGACGAGGTAGACATGGCAATACAATCGATAGAGTTAACTGATCAGGCAGCACATAAAATTTTTCAGTTGCTGAAGGAAGAGAATGACTTTACGTTCTGTTTGCGCGTCTATATCAGAGGGGGTGGATGCTCTGGCTTTCAGTATAATTTTGCGTTTGACAAATCAATTCGCAATGATGATTTTGTGACTAAAAAAACTATCTATCAGGCAGCAGACAAACCTTTTACCGTACGTGTTTTAGTTGACCCAATTAGTCTACAATATTTAAATGATGCTAAGATTGATTATCAATATGATTTAAGTGGTGAAAGATTTGTTGTGCATAACCCTAATACTAAGACAACCTGTGGTTGTGGCTCATCTTTTGCAGTATGATAGGATACGATATAGTTTACTTTTGGTGAAATGGAGTAAGTAATGGCCTTAATAACCCTCAGACAGCTACTTGACTACGCAGCAGAAAATGATATTGGTGTCCCAGCTTTTAATGCCAATAACTTAGAACAGGTGCGTGCCATCATGCTTGCTGCTGAACGCACACAAAGCCCCGTTATTATTCAAGCATCTGCTGGTGCACGAACGTATGCAGGCTCAGAGTTTATACGTCATCTCATCCTTGCTGCCACTCGTGAATGGGCAAATATCCCTATTTGTTTACATCAAGACCATGGTGCTTCGCCAGGTGTTTGTATACGCTCCTTACAATTAGGGTTTACCTCAGTGATGATGGATGGTTCGCTTGAAGAAGACATGAAAACACCTTCAACGTATGACTATAACGTAGATGTTACACGTCAAGTTGTCGAGGTTGCACATGCCTGCGGTGCTTCAGTTGAAGGTGAATTAGGTTGTTTAGGCTCGTTAGAAACCCGTATTGCTGGGAAAGAAGATGGTTCCGGGGCTGAGGGTGAATTAACCGAAATACAACTACTCACCGACCCAGAACAAGCTGCTAATTTTGTTAAAGCAACACAAGTAGATGCATTAGCGATTGCTATTGGCACGAGTCATGGTGCCTATAAATTTAGTCGTCCACCTACTAGTGAAATTTTGGCTATTGACCGAATTAAAGCCATTCACCAGCGTATCCCTAATACACATCTCGTAATGCATGGCTCATCCTCTGTGCCACAAGAATGTCTGGCTATTATCAATGAATTTGGGGGAAATATACCAGAAACATATGGCGTGCCTGTTTCTGAGATACAAGAAGGCATCCTGCACGGTGTCCGTAAGATAAATATTGATACAGACTTGCGTCTTGCTGCAACTGGCGCAATCCGCCGTTATCTAGCGCAAAATCCTGGAGTATTTGATCCACGCAAATACTTAGGGAAAGCACAAGATGCGATGTCAGACATTTGTGAACAACGCTTTGTTGCTTTTGGTTCCGCTGGTCATGCCTCAAAATTAAATTGTACACCTATGGAAAAAATGTGGCAGTGTTATCAGAAAAATGAGCTAGTTCAACATGTCCAAGAAAATATCGTTGTATAAATCACAATTCGATTACCCACGTCTTACATTTCTAACTACGGCTGTTACTTTGTCTGATTTACCCACTGATCAAGGCTATGAGATTGCTGTTATAGGTCGTTCCAATAGTGGAAAGTCGACATTTCTTAATTGTATTGCTAACCAACGCCAACTTGCACGTACAAGTAAAATGCCAGGGCGCACACAATTTATTAATTTATTTAAACTTGATGAGGAACGCCGATTGGTCGATCTGCCTGGCTACGGTTACGCAAAAGCAGCGTACAGTAAGATTTCTGCTTGGCAACGGCTGACAAATAGTTACTTAGATCGTCGTCAATGCCTCTGTAGTTTAATACTGCTTATGGACTGTCGCCATCCATTACAAAGTAGTGACCAACAGATCATAGAATGGTCCATGAATAGCCAATTACCCCTGTATATCGTCCTAACAAAAATTGATAAAATAAGTCGTAACGTCCTCACCCAAACCCAATTTCGACTACAACAATTACTTCCACCCACTTATGCGCAAAGCATTACACCATTTTCAGCTAAAACATGCCACAATTTACCCGAAGTGTATCAAGTATTTGACAAACTATTTCTAAACACTCCCTGTGGATAAAAAGATTGACCAGCAGTGTCAGTACTGCTACTATCTTAGGAGATGGGTCGTTGGCTCTTTTTTTGTGTGTCTTTCTTCCCTGTTATCAACATTGCTGGCGTAGCTCAGTTGGCAGAGCAGCTGATTTGTAATCAGTCGGTCGTAGGTTCGAATCCTATCGCCAGCTTCAAGTCGTTTTTTTGAATGAATTCTCGGAGGCTTGTTCCAGGCTTGCAGGTTAAATTTCCTTGAGTTTCTGTTTTGCCTCTTTAGCATACCGATTTTTAGGATAAAGCTTAATTAATTTTTGAAAATTTTGCTTGCTTTGTTGTTTCTGTCCGTTAAGCTGATAGATAGAACCTAACCAGTAGTAGGCATTTGCAGCATAAGGGCTACTTTTGTGGTGATGTATAATATTTTCTAATAGTGCAATTGCTTTTTTGTAGTGTTGCTTTTTCATAAGTGATAATGCTTGATTGTATTGCTTTTTGTACGTTAGCTTATGAACTCTATTTGAGTTCGATGCAACATGCTTACTGGTTTTGAGGTGGTTTATTTGTTTAGTTAGCAGGCTTATTTTCTGATGTGTTACCTGGTCAGTTTTTGCTTGCTGTGCTTTTAGTGTGGCGATCAATTTCTCTTGCTCAGAAAGCTTGTCCTGTAGACGATAGGTTTCTTGTTGCAATTTTTCAAGATTAGCAACTAAATTAATTTCTGTATAATAGTGCAGCTCATTTTCTAAACGCTTAATACGTTTCGATAGATACGCTGCATTATCGGTGTATTCAACGACAGGAGCCAATGATGCACACACATGAGCCATCGGAAACCATATAAAGCAAAGCAATAAAAGAGCAAGGCTTTCTCCAATATATTGAATGGGCAACTTTGATGTTATATACAAACGACAAGACTTTGTTTCTCTTATTTGTTTATCATCCATAATCTAACCAAAGTTTATATTGTTAGCTTCCACCTAAGGCACTAGTGCGGTAAATAAGTTATCACGACACGGCGATTTTTTTGCCATGCCGTCTCAGTATGACCCAATACAGCAGGCTTCTGTGAACCAAAGCTGATTAATTTGAGTTGTTTGTTAGCAATGCCATGTTTTTTTAGGAAGTTAGAGATGGCCTTCGCACGACGCCAACCAAGTGCAATATTATACTCTGGGCTGCCTCGCTCATCAGTATGGCCTGCTAGGTGTAAAGATTTATCAGGGTTGATTAGAAGATATTCAGCCTGTTTTTTTAATGAATTCTCTATATTTTGATGCAGTTCGCTACTATCAAAATCAAAATAATAAACTTGATTTTTCCCCACAACACCTGATTCATCCTGTATTGTTTGTTCTTCTTCAAGAAGCACCATATCTTCACCTGAAATTCGCTCCTGGGCAAGCTGGTGTGATAATTCTTTACCAGTAGGTCCTTCTAAGGATGAACAGGCTCCCAAGGTGAGCAATAAAATAAAACTTAACCCTTGTATCACATAGGTTGTTTTACGAACGATGTTTAGCATAAATATCTCCTCTAACTACAATGCGTGTACGATGAACGGCGACCAGGCTGGTGCTTGAACATCACCAACTTTTGTTGGCAAACGTAGCCGTACTTGACCATCAGCAGATGTCATGCCCAACATGCGACGGTTACTATATATAGTGGCATATAGTATCATATTTCCGTTAGGAGCAATACAGGGGGAACTATTGAGTGAGGATAATTTTTCACTCAGTAATTGAATATGTGAATTTTCTAACTGTTGTACAGCAATTGTGAAATAAAGGCCTTGACGATGGATCATCACTATCCTCTTGGCATCAGGAAAAAAAGAGGCATGCGCATTATATGAACCTTGATGTGTGACGCGTTTAATTTGCATTGATTTGAGAAAGAACTGATAAATTTGCGGGGTTCCGCTCCGATTCGAAGTAAATAGCAATGATTGACCATTTGGAGCCCAACTCGGTTCAGTATCAATTGACCAACCATGGGTTAATTGGCGTAAGCGTCGATTACGTAGGTTGAATAAATAAAGCTTGGAATAACCGTCTTTTGTGGATACAAATGCTAATTTTTTGCCATCAGGAGACCAAGTTGGTGCACTATTATTACCTGGGTAATGAATGACCCGCTTACGTTTATGTGTCCATAAATTGTGTACGAAGATATTAGCGTGTTGATTTTCAAAAGAGACATAAGCAATTTGTTTGCCATTCGATGCCCAAGCTGGTGACATAATAGGTTCTTCAGAACTTAGTAATACCTCAGCATTTGCACTGTCTATATCGGAGACAATGAGTTGATAGCGCGTACGACGTGGTGAGGGATGTTGTGTGAGAACATAGGCAATACGCGTAGAGAAAATACCAGCTAGCCCCGTCAGTTCTTGATAAATGTGATCACTAATGCGATGCGCTGTTGCTCGCCAGTTTCTTTTTAGCCCTAATGTTTGCTTAGTCTTGGCTTGTGTTTTTTTATGATCTTGTGATTGGAGTCGATAGGGATTCATTAGTTGATAGCGAATAGTTGGGCGTTGATGTACGTTATAAATTTTAGCATCAAGCAGTAAATCAACATTTTCTTGTTTGAGTTGTGCATGTGATGGGTGCTTTTTGAATGAAATAACATCAAACAAGCCACTATGCTCAAGATCTTTTTGAATCAGATGTTGGGTTTTTTGACTAAGTGCTTTCAATATTGGGGAAGACTTAAAATCTATAAAACCAACAGTTAACTTTTGTTCAGTTCCCTTCGTTAGTCTGAGCTGCAGCGCACCACAAGCCAATGATGAGAAAGTCAGGACTATTATCATAAAAAACAAAAGTAAGTGGCGTTTAAGCAAGGATACGGTCATCACAAAGCCTGTATTAATTTGGGGACATAACCTTCTCAGGCTGTACTATTAAATGTATATTGCGGAAGGTACGAAATGCCTGCTTATCATGTGGCACAGGCAATGGCGATGCTTTGAGCACAGCAATCTCCGCAGAATGGTCAAGTGCTGCATGACCACTGCTATGAATAATGCGTACCTGAAGTACAGTGCCATCAGAAGCAATTTTTAATTGTAATTCACAATACTGATGCACGCCAACATTCGGTGGAATGCGCCAATAACTCCCAATATGCTTTAATAACCTTTGTTTGTAAAGTGCGATTGCTTGTATTTCTCGACTATGAGCAACTAAATGTGCTTCTTCTGCTTGAATTTGCTGTTGTAGCATACGTTCAAGTGCTCGCTTATCAATTTTAGTATCCTGATTTTGTGTTTGAGACAATTTATGTGGCCTATGGATAGGGGTTGATGGTGGGGCTGAGTGTTTCTTTGTCTGGTGGGATGATGGTGTGGTGATTGGTGCTTTTTTAGTTTTATGTACAATGGGCATCTGTTTGTGTGTTGATTTTGGTGTTGGCTTAACAGACGATTTGATATCAGTGGGCACTTGATTAGAATGCACTTCCACCAGATGTGGAGGGTGCTTTTTATCAGCTTGTATTTTCGGGCGATCAAAGTGAGAATCCTCGATCAGCGTTATTTCAGCTGATGTGTCATAGCTTTGGTGCAATATCAAGCTTGGAGAAAAGTGATTTAAATCACACAATGCAAGAAAAAATAGAACATGCAGCCCACAAGCAATAAGTGCGGCCCGATAGGTATTGTGATCATTATATAAGTTGACCACTGTATTCAACCACTAGGGGAGCATGATCTGAAAATATCTGTTCTGTATAAATGTCAACCTTAGCAATTTGCTTGGCCAGTGAAGGTGTAACAACTTGGTAGTCAATGCGCCAGCCGACATTATTTTTGCGAGCACACCCATAATTAGACCACCAGGTATACTGTTCGGGCTGTTTATTAACAGCTCGAAAGGCATCGATCAAGCCATATTGATCAAACAATTTATCCAGCCAGGCACGCTCTTCAGGTAAAAATCCAGATTTTTTTTGGTTGCTCGACCAATTTTTCAAATCAATTTTCTTGTGGGCAATATTCCAGTCACCACAGATAATGAAATTATGACCAATTTTTAGATCTGATTGCAAACGTTTCTCATAATGCGCCATAAAATCAAACTTAACCGCTTGACGCTCAGAGCCACTTGTGCCAGAAGGCATATAAAGTGATGCTACACTAAGATTGTCAAAGTCAACTTGTAAATAGCGACCTTCTTCATCAGCAACAGGCCAACCCAATCCACGATATATGTTATTGGGCTTGTTGCGACAATAAATAGCAACACCACTATAACCCTTTCTTTTGGCAGAGAAAAAATAATTATAATAGCCATCAATATGGAGATCGGGATTCTCTAAAGCTTCATCTTGTGCTTTGATTTCCTGAAGGCAAATAATATCGACCCGTTGCTTGCGCAGCCAGTCAAAAAACCCCTTGCGTGCAGCAGACCGAATGCCGTTGACATTTGCCGAAATAATAGTAGTCATGATGCTCCAATTCAAAAAGTGTTGTACAACCCATCTCATTAACCACAACAGCAGACTAAGGCCACGGTCAATCAGTACCGTATGGTAACATAAGCTACGTACACACCACAGCTAATATCTAGTTTTTTGTTTTTATTGCTGTAAATCATAACATCAATAAGCTCTGCAAAAAGCAAAAATAGTGAACCACATTTGCACAACCCGACCACTAACGACCTCGTCGTTTACGCTGTGTCTCAACTTGTCGTTGCTTACGCTTGTGATTCTCTTCCCACAATATAGATTGTATTTGTTGATAATGATGCTGTGCTAACTTAATGAATTGATGCACTTGCTGGTTGTTGGTTTGGTTATCATAGCGACACATCGCGTGGTTACCCTCAATTAAGTAGGTTTTCCAGTCTTTGCGCGCACTGATTAAGTTCATTGTGCAGGTTGTACTAATCGCAAACATGAGTAATAACGGCCCTAACATCAACTGCCATAGCTCATTATTCATGCTAAAGACCCCAAAGGCGATGAATAAGGGTAACATCACGATCGCAGTACTGTTATTGATTTTTGAAAATGCTGCAATACTTTTCCTATTAATCGATTTTTTAAGTCGAATCGGAACCTGTTGATCGATTAAAAATAATATCAAGCTGTTATACTTCAGTATTATTTTCTGAAACCAGCGACTGAATGGACTCCTCGATTCGTAGTGTTGCATAAAACGCTGATAATTTGCTTGTTGATTTTTTAGCATATTCATTAATGTTGCTTGTGTAATATGCTGCTTATCAATTTGCTTAAGTAGCTGTTTAAGCTCTGCTTGGTGAGGCTGTAACCATTGGTATGCAGGCTGGTTTAGCCATGTCATTGATTGCTGTGTCATGTCTATCTCCTGAGGGGAATGCTCCCCTTTTATATTGATTATAGAACATTTTTCAGAATAGACAGATATTTTGCAGTTTGGGGGGTGGGTGTTTTAAGTCAACTTTACTGTACTTTCAACCTGATTCGTAGTTCATATATTGGAGCTTGTCTTTCTCAAAGTTTTCAACCTGACCAGAATCCTCAGACAGACACTCAATATCCAACATAGACTCCGAGTCTTCCTCATAACAATCTAAATCTGCACTATTAGACAAGAGAGACTCATGTCGAAATTCCGACTTATCTATATTTAATTTATTCAGGTAGTTAGGCAGTTCTGACACAGTATTCACAGGAGTGTTCCGTCTATAAATAAGATAAGTGGCACAGGGGACAACCACAATAAGTGCTATAATGGCAATAAGTACAAAATATGGCATGATAATTATGCCCAGTGCCAAAAGCACACCAGCAGCAATCAACACGCCCTCCGTAATAATCGGAATTATATATCTTGATCCAAATATTTTTTTAAACTCATCCAGCATAGCATCAACTTTATTACTTAATTTATAAGGTATAACAACAATTGTAGTACATATTTCAGCAATTATGCAAATATTGGTAGTTCCCAATCTCCAAATTTTGATTTATATGTGATTTCATAGTTTGAACCCTAAAATGAGACTCACACCTGCTAAGTGCCTACAAAATACAGGCTTAACAATCTATTTTTGGCAGACAAACTATCTTACCAGAAAGGACAAGGTTTCCAGGAATAAATCACAACTTACGAAACTCCTGTTTAAAAATTTCTGGCTCTAAAGCTGGATTCATCAGTAGACTTTGATAAGTGCCAGGCAAATATCAAAATATCACCTATACTTAATCACAGGCATATAATACAATGGGTGTTTTGTCATGCTACAACCTGATAAGAATAGTGGAATATTATCCCGGTATCGTAACTCCATCCAGCGTCGTAATTCCAATGTTAAGGATTTTGTTTATTTAAAAATCACGAAACCCGAATTACATCATAGATTGGGCACTTCTCGCCCCAGTATCAATAATGAAGATGGCCATCTCAAATTGGATGAAAATCCCCGTCTCAAATTTGATCTTAATACATTTTATCGCAATGAACTTTCTAAGCTAAGGATAAGAATTGTTAAAGGAAATCCAACTTTCAAATATATGGATAATATTATAAACAGCTATAAGATATTTATAGCTAATAGAGTTGATGATTATTCTAGCTACAATGACTCAACTTTCCCGGTTGGAACTGTAGAGAAGGTTGGTCTTTTAGTACGCGCATTACATATCTCTGGCAAACCTATAAAATATGCTGCACTTAAATTTCCACGCGTATCAAACAGTATAGCATCTATGCATAAACACCCCAAATTCACAAAACTCGCTATAATCTTTGTTAATGTTTTAATATTTGCCATTACATTATTCATCATAATAATGTTTCCGCCAGCCATCCCAGTGGGTCTTGCCATACTTATGGGCGTTGGACTGGCAAGTATTGGAGTCACCGCAGTTGCCACTGAGGCATGTTCAGACTTGGTAATGGATGGTTTGTTAGAGGTAATTGAAGAGAGGGAAAATCTTGACATAACACGCTCCAGTGAAAATGTGAGAAAAAAGGTGCAAAGCTCTGATGACAAAACAGTACTTCCACCCATAAATGGTGGCAAGCCTGAAGCTCCAAATAAAGGTGAAATAGCAAATAATAATCCTAATTATAACTGAGGTAAACCCTAATTGTAAGGAGCGTATACAAACACCTGGAGAAGCACCATGGTCTTGATGTAAACAAATAGGGATATTTGCCCATTCATGACTGGCAGCAAGTGCAAACCTAAGTAAACTCAGTCTTACGGCGAGCTTGATAAAGCTTGTTTATTTCCGAAAATAGCGTTATCATGCAAGCCTGTTAATGATATTTGAGGTATAGATATAACATGCCATTCGGAGTTGCCATATTTAGCACGTTATCACGTTCACCAATGCATCTTATAGTGAAGCATTCCGAGTGTGTTGCTGCATGCGCGGACTACCTAGTACCGTTCTTAGAGGCTGTTTACCAGAAGCATTGGACGACTGCGGAACAACACTTGCAAAAAATAGAAACCTTAGAGAAACAGGCAGATGCCATTAAAAGAAATATACGCTGCCATCTACCTAATCGCCTGTTCCTGCCACTTATATCTCGTTTTGATATTTTGCATCTTCTAATTATACAAGATCAGATCGCAAATAATGCCGAAGATATTGCAGGACTTATTTACGGACGAAAAATTCAATTCCCTGAGGTAATTCACAATAGCTATCAGCAGTTATTAATCCATTGCGTTAATGCTGCGAGACAAGCAAATCATGCAACTTGCGAACTCAATGAGTTGTTCAAGACAGTCTTTAGCCGACATGGAACAGGTAAGGTTAAGCAGATGATTGAAGATCTCAGTCATATTGAGCACACAACAGACCAAATTCAAGTCACTGCACGCTGTCAATTATTTGAAATTGAAAAAGATTTATCACCAGTTGAGGTGATATTTCTCTATAAAATCATCGAATTAACGGGTGCATTAGCAGATTATGCAGAACAAATAGGTAAACGTCTTGATTTATTGTTAGCGAAGTGAAGGAAACCTAACTATGCCACTAACTTCTTTGCCTGAGCAGGCAGTTGCAGTTATTAAAAGTAAAAATCCATCCTTGAGCGCAAAAATTGGTTTGGTTCTTGGCTCTGGCTTAAATGCACTCGCACAAGCTATTAGTCCTTGCACCTCATTTTCCTACGAGGACTTGCCTGGTTTCCCAAGCTGTAGCGTAGAAGGACATCACGGCCAATTACACATCGGTAACTTGAACGGTGCTGCCGTCGCCTGTTTGCAGGGACGTGTGCACTACTATGAAAGTATGTATGCCGATGACTTCAAAACACCGATACGAACTTTAAAGCAATTAGGCTGCAACACAATTATTATTACCAATGCCTCTGGTTCATTGCGACCAGAAGTCACGCCAGGGCAGCTTGTGTTGATCAATGATCATATCAATTTTCAGTGGCATAACCCTTTAGCTGGTATACGCAACGATGATGCTTTTGGCTCACGCTTTATTAGTATGGATCAGGTGTATGATCAGCAGCTTCTTAAGCAATCAAAACAGCATGCAGAAAAACTCAATATCCCTATTGCAGAGGGTGTGTACATCGGGGTGCTGGGGCCCAGTTTTGAAACTCCAGCCGAAATTCGAGCATTCAAGAGCTGGGGGGCTGATGTTATAGGCATGTCAACCCTGCCAGAGGTGATCCTGGCGCGCCATTGTAATATGAAGGTACTTCTGGTCGCAGCGATTAGCAATATGGCTTCTGGTATCAGTCAGGTATCTCTCAGCCATGAACTCACCTTGCAAGGTGCACAGCTTAGCCTAGAGAATTTAACACGCTTAATTACATCCCTTATACATGACCTTAGTGTCCCCCACCCATAAAAACATAGAGCTTATGACACGTGCTATTTTCACTTAACATTGTACTCGCTATCTTCTCTGCATTTTTTATGGCCTGGGGAGTTGGTGCAAATGATGTCGCAAATGCTATGGGCACCTCAGTGGGTTCCAAAGCACTAACTATTAAACAAGCGATTATCATTGCCACTATTTTTGAGACGGTTGGTGCACTATTTGCTAGCCATGAGGTAACTTTTACCATTAAACGGCTTA
This sequence comes from Gammaproteobacteria bacterium, assembly GCA_003354005.1. GTDB lineage: Bacteria > Pseudomonadota > Gammaproteobacteria > PIWD01 > PIWD01 > PIWD01. Next base: position 11,837 of record PIWD01000010.1, read on the forward strand.
TTATCTACAACCCATTACTACACAATAACCATGACTTAATCTACGGTATGTTAGCATCGTTATTAGCATCTGGTAGCTGGCTTATTATTGCCAGTCACTACAGTTGGCCTGTTTCCACAACACATAGTATCGTTGGTGCTGTAGTTGGCTTTGGTGCAATTTGCTTAGGACTCAATCACCTTAATTGGCAGCTCGTTATGAATATTGGCCTGAGCTGGTTATTGACCCCTTTCCTAAGCTGTTTAATTGCCTATTTTATTTTTATATCCCTGCAAAAGATTATTTTTGACCATCCTGAACCCTTAAAACAAGCACATCGTCACTTACCCATTTATGCCTTTTTTACCATCTTTACAATTTCGCTTATTTTTTCCTTCTCTTGTTGCACTAAACAACCCATTTTCCATAAGCTGGTTATAGCAGGCATACTTAGCTCCTTAGCAAGTTTAGTCAGTCTGGTATTGCTAAAGAAATCAGCATGCCATGTTAACCAAGAGCAATCAATATCAAGTCAAATTGAAAAAAGCTTTAGTATTCTCACTACATTAACAGCCTGCACAATGGCATTTGCACATGGCTCAAATGATGTCGCCAACGCAACAGGCCCTCTAGCTGCTATTGTTCAAACAGTCACTGGAAGCCACCATATGCCACTATGGATTCCTATACTAGGAGCAAGTGGTATAGTACTTGGCTTAGCGATGTATGGCCATAAGGTAATTGCAACCATCGGCAAAAAAATTACTTACTTGACTCCTACCCGTAGTTTTGCAGCGCAATTAGCCACGGCGATTACTATTATTTTATCATCTAGCATTGGTTTGCCTGTCTCAACCACACAGATTTTAGTGGGAGCTATTATGGGTGTCGGCATGGCGCGTGGGATCGTGGCACTTAATTTGCATATGATACGCTTGATTTTTATATCCTGGATTATCACGCTACCAGCAGGAGCACTGTTGGCAATTGGCTTCTTCTATTTACTCAAATTTACGTTGGGCTAGTTAAGAAATCGCTGGGCACTACTCATAGTTGACATCCTCTACCCCCTAAGGAAAGGGAATTCCTATTGATAAGCTGGTTGTTGGTTGCCCATTTACAGAGATTCCCGCTTCATCGAATCAGCTAATGCTACCTTTCCACAGGCTAACACGGCACGCCCTACCACTAAAATGAACTGTTATAGATTAGTGTGGAGCAGTTAAGAAAGACCAGAACAGATAGGTGCTGTCAATTTAGTACGTGCATTTAGTCTTTGTTACAAAATGCCGAAGAGCACAAGAAACGCTCGACCAACAGGACACCCTAGCCCCCCTCAAGGAAGATTACTGCACGCACGAAATTGGATCAGCCAATGCTCAACAGAAAACCGATCGCTTTACAGATCAAGACTTACTTCTGCGGTTAGGTAACCACTATCATTTTTTCATCCCTGTTTCCCAAATTCCTTCTATTTCCTCTGTTTCCCCAATTCCCTCTGTTTCCTCTTCCTCAATTTCTGCTACCTCCTCAATTCCTTCCCCTTCCTCAGCTAATGTAACCAGCCAATCCGATGATGAGAATCTCTCAGAAGTTTTGTAGAAGAGGTTGATGTATCCAAAGTATCTAAAAGTCCAATGCTTATTTTCCACCAAAGAATACTCGTAAAAAACGCCCTCTCCCCGACTACGAGACCACTTCAAAAATTTCAACAAACTAATCGCAAAATCTACAAAATACGAAATACTCCACCCAGTAACTACTTCTGCAAATTCATAGAACTTTTTTTTTCCGTATTGTTACCAGAATTTTCATCATCCTCTGCTGCTCCCGCTTTGAAAAATTGAGTGGAAGATTGTTGCAGTGACTGATCCTGTTTTAAACCTTGAGAAGGTTTAGATTTGCTAATGGTAGCAAACATCTCGCGCATCCGTTTCTCCATCCGTTCCTCCATGCCTTCCATTTCATTTTTTAGACCAGAGACCTCCTTCGCCATACGCGTATTCTCACTTTTTAGACTGGAGACCTCCTCCTCCATAAGCGCATTCTCATTTTTTAGACCAGAGACCTCCTTCGCCATACGCGTATTCTCACTTTTTAGACTGGAGATCCTCTTCCTTAGAATGTCGACCTCTTTCGTATGATCTTCTCTCAATCTTCGATTTTCATCTGCCAATCTTGCATTTTCAGCTGCCAATCTTGCATTTTCAGCTGCCAATCTTTTATTTTCAACCACTAATGCATCACCCAGTAATCCTGCTTTCTTCACAGCAGAGTCTAGAGTGCATTTCGATTTCGAAAACCATCTACGGCGAAACCGTGAGTACCCCTTCTCTGACTTAGTATCATCCTCGATGTACTCAAGGATATCAGTGTTAGTTAAAAGCCTGTGAGGAGTGAAAAAATTATATTCGAGTAGTTCTACATTCATAGTACCAAGAAAACACTTCACTAGGCTTACACTTGGACTTTGCCCTACCGCAATCTCAGAAGAACCCCTATCTGCAAACTCCACCTGCTCACCGTTCCCCTTTTCCTCACCCTTGCTGTCATTATACATCATCCAATACTCCATATTAAAATTAAATACTCGCGATGCCCAATGCAGGCATCAACACTCGATACGTACAGTACACGAAAATAAACAAGAATGCAATCTTGTTTTTTTGCAAAAAATATCTTGGAAATCCGACTGACACGGCAGCCACCTGTCTAGTTAAATTGGGAGAGTAGTGTGCGTGATTTGATCCAGAATTGTGCCTAACTGAGTTTGGCTGCTAAAATGGATGGTAAGTTTTCCCTTGCCTTGCCGATTCACATTAACGGATACTTTCCCCTGTAAACTTTGGGTAAGTTGTTCAAGCTGTTTTTTCACGGCACTGTTGAATGATTGCTGTGTGGTTGCTTGTTTGTCTTGTTTATCATCTTGTTTCTGCTGCAGTCTACGAATAAGTACCTCAGCTTCTCTAACAGATGCACATTTTGCGATGAGTTGCTTTGCAATGGTTAGTTGTTGTGATTGGTTTGCAAGTGATAAGAGGGCAATGGCATGTCCCCGTTCAAGTTCTCCATTTTCAAGTAAGTTAAGTATTTCGTCCTGTAAGTTAAGTAGTCGTAGGGTATTGCTAATATTGGAACGAGATTTCCCTAAGATATCAGCTGCTTGTTGGTGGGTAAGTTGATAATCATTAGTCAGACGCTTAATTGCAAATGCTTCTTCAACCACATTAAGATCTTCACGTTGAATATTTTCTATAAGTGCAAGTGTCATCGCATTTTTATCACTTATTTGACGGATAATGACTGGGACATGAGTCAATTCAGCCAATTTTGCAGCCTTCCAGCGTCGCTCCCCAGCTATGATTTCGTGATAACCATCGTCTTTTTGACGTACAATAATGGGCTGGATAATGCCTTGTTGTCTAATTGAATTGGCCAATTCATTCAGGGTGACTTGGTCGATGCGACGACGTGGTTGATAACGGCCAGGCACTAATTGGTCGATAGAGGTTTGTGTGGTCATATAATCTTTTTCTTCTTGTTGGCTAAGCAGTTCACTCAGCCCGAGATCAAGCAATCCTTTGCCCAGTACTTTTCTTCGGTTAACCATAATTATTTTCTGCCTGTGTTAGTTGTTTAGGAGGGACATGTGCGGTGTTTTGTTGACGTAGTATTTCGGCAGCTAGTGCTAAGTAAGCAATGGCTCCTTGTGATCGACGATCATAGTATAAAGCTGGCAGGCCATGACTAGGAGCTTCTGCAAGTCGAACATTTCGTGGGATAATGGTTTGGTAGACCTGATCTTTGAAATGCTCTGTCAACTGTGTTGAAACATCGATAGTCAAGCGGTTGCGTCCATCATACATGGTTCTTAGAATGCCTTCAATGATGAGCTTGGTGTGTATCTGCCGTAACTGACGGATGGTGTTCATAAGATCGGTAATGCCCTCTAGTGAATAGTATTCACACTGAATGGGAATCAACACACTGTTAGAACTCATTAGGGCATTAATGGTCAGAATATTAAGTGCTGGTGGGCAGTCAATGAGAATAAATTGATAGTCCTTCTTTAGGGGGGCTAGTAGTTCTTTGAGCTTGTATTCACGTTGGCTTTCCTGTAGCAAACGAATAGCAGCAATAGTCAGTTGGTGATTAGCTGGCAAGATATCATACCCAAAGGATGTGGGGGTGATAAGTTGATCGCTCGAGCACGCGCCTAGCAATGCATCATTGATTGAGTGGCTGAGTGTTTGTTTGTGAATACCACTGCCCATTGTTGCATTAGCTTGTGGGTCTAGGTCAACAAGCAATACCTTTTGCTTAATAGCACTTAGTGATGCAGCCAAGTTTACACATGAAGTCGTTTTTCCAACCCCACCTTTTTGGTTGCTGATGGCTATGATCTTTCCCAACGGTGTTCCTCCAAAGGGTACAATTAACGGCGCATAACAATAACATGTCGCTTTGCTGCCAGGCCTGGTACAAATAAAGGGTGTATATCAGCTGACAAGCCCATGGTTTCTTGCTTAGCGAGCTGACTGGTGCCTTTCATAGCAACGAGCTTACCACCTTCGCAGCATAGATGCCTGGTTTGTCCAACAAAATCGTCATAACGACCGAAGGCTCGACAGATAATAGTATCAAAACAGTGCTCAGGTTGGTAGCAGTTGAGGCGTTTTTTTACAACAGATACATTTTTTATCTGTAGCTTGAAAATGATATGTCGTAAGAAGGCTGTTTTTTTTTGTGTGCAATCAAGTAGGGTAAATTGCTTGTTTTGTAGGGCAATGGCTAGTGGGATGCCAGGCAAACCTGCACCAGTACCAACGTCAAGCACTGTCTTGCCCGTTACATAAGGTAGTACAGCAAGACTATCAAGCAGATGGTGGGTAACCATGCGTGATATGGTTTTAACTCCACTTAAATTATAGGCTTGATTCCATTGATCTAGCTGTTTAAGATAGTGAACCAGTTGATCGTTCTGTTGTGATGATAGGTTTATAGAGAGCTGCTTTGTGCCTTGTTGTAATTGCTGAATCCAAGCAGTTGATTGTGGCATATAGCTGACTCAATCTTATGGTGTACAAGGATATATACCAAAATAATATAAAAATACGCTAAAAGCTTGCAGTATCCGAAATGGGCGTAGTACCGTGTGGGGCATGAGTACCTGAATAGTGTGCTATACCCTTTATCACACCTTCTTCCTACAGAAGAACCAGCCAGCTCCCAACCATCGTGGTATGGTACTCAAAGGAGGATTGATATGCAAGAGCAAGATGCTAAAGATTGTTCGCCGTCCTACAAGAAGGTAGATGGCAGCCCTGTTGCAGCCCGAGTTGATGCGGATTTTTATTGTAATTTTCCTTCAAGAGAAAAAACAAGGCAAGCCTTTAAGCAATTAACCAGTAGTCGTTGCCAACTTTGGTTGTTGCTTGGTGAGAAAGGTGTTGGCAAACGAACCTTCATACAGCAGTTTGTTTGTCAGTGTGTCCCTTCCGATGCTATTTTTATACAAGGAAGGCAAGGGGTGAATTGTGATAATTTATTAAAAGCCATTGCGACACAATTGTCCTTGTCCCAATTAGAAATAACAGAGGCTCTACAAGAAAAGTGCCAAAATTTAATAAGACAACTTGCACAATTGCATTGTGAAAAAATTGTAATCATCCAAAATGCCAATGACTTACCCAAGGAAACTTTACGAACCTTGTGGGAACTCTTGCTAGCCCTAGCCACACACAAAACCAATCGTTTGCGATTTATTCTAATCGGCAATACTAACTTGGCACGTAGTATAGAGGCAATGCAGCAAAAATTCAGCACAAAAGTTTCTGTACATCAAGAGACCTTGCTGCCATTGGAACGACAAGATATTCAATTATTTTTAAAGTACTATACAGAACATGTATTAACTAGCGAGCCAAGCATCATTACCCCCATTGTCGTTGCACGCATTCATCGCTTAACTGGCGGATCGTTAACGCGCATTATGCGTGTGACGGAACAAGTGTTGCAGCAACAACAAAATATGCCTAACCAATCATCCGTTCTAGTAGCCCATAATCCTACAACAGGCACAATGGCTTATTTAGTGCGTGCTGTAACACTTATTCGGAAGAATAAGCGTTATATTTTTGGGCTGCTTTGCTTAATGCTAGTATTCTTATATGCTGCATATCACCTATTACTGGTTGAACGCCGTACTGTCAAGCCTAGGTTTATTCAGAAAACTACGATACCAAGCTTACAGCAAAAAACAGCATTGCCACTGCCATTAACGTTAAAGCAAGCCCCATCATTTGGGCCTAGCGGTTATACGATACAAATTATAGGTACACACCATTTTGAACGTTTGGTACAGTTTGTAGAGGATCATCAATTAAATCATCTTGCACACCAGGCATTTTACTATCGCATGATCCATCAGGCCAAGCCCTGGTATGTTTTGATCTATGGTAAGGTTCACTCTTATCGGCAGGCACAGAATTTGATGCACGAAATACCTGAAGATGTGCGTAATGCAATGCATCCATGGGTTCGTTCCTTAAGCTCGTTATACCAACAAGTTGTATCGCCCGTTTAACCTTTTGTGCGGAATTCTCCACAAAAGGTTAAATTCAGCTTCTGATACTCCCCATATCTAGAGATAGGGACTTTATACGCTCATTTTTGGTAACCCTTGAACCAATAAGTGTTGCTTGAGCTTCTGTTTCATTTTAGCCCCCTAAATTATTGCGAAAAATAAAATTAGAGCCCCTTTTATCCCTTACTTAACAAGGATAAATTTATTTATCGGGAGATGCTGGTATTTCTCCGCTGATAAATCAGAGAAATTGCGCAAAAATGGTCTAAGATTATAGGTAGTGAGGCCCAATGCTAAAATGATAAAGTAAATAGGGTGGAGGAAATAATCTTGTTACACAAAACATATCCCAAGCACAGTAAAAAAAAACAGAACGTATGGGATGAGTACACACTGTTTGATAAAGAACATCCAAATGGTGCCAAAACGCCTTTTAAGCAAAAGGGGAACAAAGAAGGGGGGGTAAATAAAGGTGGTGGTATCTACACCTATAAATTCGCTGACGGAGATGTAAGGCAGGTATTGCTCAAGCAGGGTCTTCAAAAAAAATCAAGGGATACAGAATCTAGAAATGTTGTTGGAACACAAGCTTATGGAGAAACAATATCTGAATTTATAAGTGCTACGATGCATCATGCTTTGGGTGGAGATGATATAAAGGCTGCAAAATCTTCACTAGTTTCCATTCCTGATGAAAAAGATGGTGCTGCCGTATACGTGTCTAGCGAGTATAATCCCCATTCTAGTAAGGATCCACTGATGGGATTTAAGTTAGTGGGGCATAAAAATCGTCCTAAGATGGCCAAAACACTGCATACTAGAGATTTAATTACCCCTCTAGAGAACCTTGACAAAGAATATGATCTTGGTTTAGAAAATATTCTTGCAAGTGCTTGGTTGCAAGGCGATAAAGATATTCATTCTGGTAATTTTGTTCTTATTATCGATGACAGTGGAGTTAACGCAGAGTATCAAAATTCGTTTGAAGTTCTAGCTAGTTATTACCGTAACGAAATTAAGAATCCTTCTAAAAAACCAGCTCATTTTGTGTTCATTAGTGCATTGCGAGATATTGGCGCAAAGGTTTATTTTGAGAAGATTGATCATGGTTATGGTTTTTATCATACAAATTACTATAAAAATCGTACACCTCTTAATTTTTTGAACCGAGTTGAGCCTTTTTTTCGAGATATTCTCCATGGAAGAGCACGACCAACAGATCATTTCACTGAATACAGCAAGAAATTGCAACACAAGTGTATGGAGCTGGTCAATGGTGAAATTAGAGATAGGTTTACTAATGGTAAATGGAAGGATGATCTAAGAGAGGCTTTAGATATTACGGAGAAAGCATATGGTGATGAGGCTGTGCCCGCATTGGTGGGTTATCTTCATTTTTTAGGTAATAAAACAGTTACACCTAAAATGTATAATAATAAGACTGAGGACCTAAAGGATGAGATTGTTTCTGAAATTGAAAAAAGCATCAAAAATCGTTTAAAGCAAGCTGAAAACTCTCTCGAAAAGAAAACGGTCGTACAGAAGATTAAGGGGACTATCGGAAATATAGCACGTTTGTTTAACAGTATGGTTACAGCGATGGGCATTAAGTCCGCAGAAAAAATAAATGTGGATTTGGGGAGCACTTTGGAAAAAACTGGTGCTGTAACTCACTCTCAGACACTTGGTGGGCATCAACATCTCAATGACTGGGATAGTGAAAGTGAGGCATTAGAAGATACTAATAGTAAGAAAGAAGATTGTGATAAAGAAGACACGAACCACCTCCGCCCATAATAGGACACTAAATTGTGGAAAACACAATATTCAGATTCTGAATTTATGGTAATTCATCAAGATAATTATTTGACATTTATTGCTGAATGAGAGCATTGGGTTTGTCAAAGCTTAGTTTAGTGCTAGCTATAACTGACATTCTCCTTGACATTCTCGTAGGGTAACAGTACGCTCTGGCTGTGAAGGTAGGGGGTCGTACAAATTTAGGATAAAGCCGATTGATGAACAAGTCGCTCGAAATAGTTTTCGTGTTGTTGCCACTTTGTTTGGAATAGGATGGAATGAACCCACTTTTAGTGGCAGGGGATGTTGTGTTGGTCTGTGTAGAAGATGCGTTGGTGACTTCTGTAACATCAGCCCCCCTGCAAATTGGTGGTATAGTAGTAGCCTGAATCTCTAATCAGTTATCACCATCCTTCAGGAAGGTGAGGATGTCAAATTTAGGATATATAAAAAATACTTGAGTTAATAATGTAGTGAATCGTTACCAGCACAATGCTAGGTGTTTAGGCTTTGCGTTTCTATGCTTGCTGATTGTTTTATTTGTGAAAACAGCATGTGCAATACCTGGGAAATTAGGCTGGGTAGATAACCCCGAGGGTGGAATATGCAAGGGTTATTTCCTTGATAGCTTCGCTGGGACGGATACCTTGAATTTCAAACATGTCCCTCTGCATATTCATTCCGAAGGTGCTGAACTGACGGTACATGGTATCTCTCAACTGAAAGGTCCCATTACTATCACTCAAAGTAGTAGAAAGTTGTTGGCTGATAGGGCTTGTCTGTTAACAGAGGATCATCAATTAAAAACCGTACAATTAAGTGGTCATGTACATTACCGTCAACCAGGGTGCTGGTTAGATAGTGACTATTTATATTGGGATTTGGATAAGCAGTCAATTTATTTTGGTCGTTCCTTATTTCGCATTTCTTCAAGTAAGCAGCGTTGGTTGTGGGGAACTGCCGTATCAGGTGTACGATCTATGCAAGGCAGGCTTAAATTGGAGGATGCCAATTTAACCACTTGTCCACCAGAGCAAACAAGTTGGATGATTCGAGCTAGTCAAGTTATTTTGAATCCAAAAATTGGTTGGGGGTACGCATACCATCCACGTTTTTATTGGCATGGTGTTCCATTGCTGTATCTTCCATATGTCACTTTTCCATTGGATAAGCGACGTAAAACAGGCTTGTTATTTCCTACTATTGGTCATCTTAGTGATGGTGGCTTGCACATTGTGATTCCATTTTACTGGAATATAGCTCCCAATTATGATTGGCTCATAACGCCACATTTTATCAAAAATCGTGGTATCTTTTTGAGTAATTTATTTCGTTATTTAACGCCACACGCAAGTGGTCAAGCACAGTTTTACTTTATGTTCCATGATAGCTTGTTTCAAGCCTTTAAAGCTGACATGTCATCCCAGTTTGCTTTGAGCCAAGATATCGATAAACAGCAAAGCTTAGCACGATTGCTTAATGCGCATGATTATCGACTTTCTTTTTCTATACAACATCATCTGCACTGGGCACCACATTGGTCATTTAATGCTGATGTGAATTGGGTCAGTGATGATTATTTTTATTCTGATTTACCCTTGAAATATAATTTTGGAAGCCCGACTTACCTCTTGAATCAATTTACTGCTAATTTTCAAGACAAATTTTGGAAAGGTGTTGCTCAGTTACAAAGTTATCAAACCCTACACCCGATTAATCAAAATTCAGTCATCACGCCCTACCAACGTTTGCCACACCTACATTTAGCTGGTGAGTTGCCTCTGTGGAAACATCGTATTTATTGGCAATGGATGACGGAATATGACTATTTTAATCGATCAAGTTTATTTAATACAGCTACAGAAACCTCGATAGGCAGTCGCTGGCATATTGTAACAAGCTTACGTATTCCTTATTATGGTGCAAATGGCTTTATTATTCCACGGATAACCCTAGACAATGCAGCATATTGGCTACATAACCGTTTGCCAGGGGGGGGGCTCGATCATATCAATCGATTAACGCCGATTCTTGATCTTGATGCTGGGAGTAGTTTAGAGCGAAGTATCGTTTACGGCAAGCGAACTTATTTACAGACACTTGAGCCTCGGTTATTTTATCTACTGATTCCTAAGCGTGAGCGAGAGGATGTACCACTATTCGACAGTTATCCATTGCCACTTTATTTAATGAATTTGTTTTCACTTAATCATTTTAGTGGGCCAGATCGCTTAACCAATACGAATCGATTAACATTGTCGATGACGAGTCGCCTATTTACTCAACGATCTATGTATGAAACATTACGTGCCAGTGTTGGGTATTTAATCCTATTTCGTCCATTGAATATATGCACCACCAGTGAATGTAAGCTTATGGAAGAGATCGCTCAAAATGGTGCCCCACTTGTCGGAGAAATCAATTATTCTATCAATCCAAATTGGCATGCCAATATAAGTGCTGCTTTTTATGATGAACATTATCATTTACAGCATCTTACGGGCGATCTTAATTACCATCCTGCCAAAAATCGTTTATTGAGGCTGCGCTATGATTTCATTCGTAATGGGAATGAGTGGGTTTTATCGGGCAATCCTAATGAACCGAGTCATTATAATATCAGTTATATTACATTGAGTTTACGTTTCCCGATGACAGAACGGTTGCACTTTACTGGGGACTTTAATTATAACGCCGATCAGCACTATTCGGAGCAGATGTCTTACGGCCTGCAGTATGATACCTGTTGCTGGTCTTTGCGTGGAATGATTGCCCGTAAATTTTCTAGCTTAGGTCTTGTGCATGAGCCACAATATCGCTACAGTTACTATTTGCAGCTACAATTAAAGGGATTAACTCGAGCATTTTCATGAATAATCAGTTACTGACATTGTTTAGATCATTTTTACGCAGGCAGGGGCTTGTCCTGTCACTAAGTTTGCTCAGTGCGGTCATATTGTGCTGTAGTTATCGACCAGCATTAGCACTTTCTGAGTCGCATCATTTGGTTGATCGTATTGTTGCCGTTGTTAATCATCAGGTGATTACCCAGAGACAGCTTGAGCAGCAAATCACACGGTTGGTGCAGCATATTAAATCAATCAATGTTGCGATGCCGAGTGAACAGATGATAAGGGAGAAAGCGTTAGAACAACTGATTAACCGATTTTTACAGCTACAAATCGCTAAGCGTGCCCATATTGAAGTAAAAGAGCAGTCAATTGACGGAGCACTGAAGCATATCATGGATCAAGAACATATAACACAGGCGGAGCTGGAGGAGCAACTCGCTAAAGATGGCATGACATTAAGTGCTTATCGCCAGGAAATGCGCCTTGAGCTAACCATTTCCAAGTTGCAGCAAGTCATGATTTCTGAAAGGGTAAACGTCACTGAAACGAAGATTGAAGATACATGGAAAGCCTATAAACAACAGATAGAGCAGGATACAGTCTATCATTTTAAAGATATTTTTATTGAACTGCCAGACGGCGCGAGCATCAAGGCAGTACAAGCAAAACGCGCTCAAGCGCAGGCATTGCTAAAACTTCAACGTCAAGATAAATTGCCAGCCGTTACCGATAGTGGGGAGTTTGTTATAAAAGATTGGGGCATGCAGCACTTATCTTCATTGCCTACTGCTTTTGCAAAAGTCATTATACATATGCGAGAAGGTCAGAGTTCTCAGCCGATTCAAACGGGTGATGGTTTTCATGTGCTGCATTTATTAATTAAAAAAGCTCCTAGTCAACAAATGACACGACTACAAGTCGCCAATAACTTGCGTCAGAAGGAATTTTTTGAAGCTGTCAAAGATTGGCTCATCAAACAGAAAGGTCATGCCTATATCAAAATATTCGATTAATGACAGGACTCTATGCTAACAAACGTCTAGGCCAGAATTTCTTGCAGGATTCCTATGCGGTTAAGGCCTTGGTTGAATATATTCGTCCTAGTGCCTGCAACCACATGGTGGAAATTGGGCCAGGGTTAGGCGCATTGACGCGACAATTATTGCCTAAGGTTTTACAGTTAGATGTCATTGAATTTGATGTTCGATTAGCTGATAAATTGAAACGAGAAGTATGCCAGTCAAGCAAACCGAATGAAATAGGTTCAGAGAAATCGCAGATGTCAAAGCTGGTCGTTCATCATGCTGATGCCATGCAATTTGACTTACATACCATTCATGAAGCAGATACAACAAAGCTCAGACTTGTTGGAAACCTGCCTTATAATATTGCGACAGCCTTACTTTTACATTATTTACAACAACTCAATTGCATCAAAGACATCCACTTTATGTTTCAGAAAGAAGTGGCATTGCGTTTATGTGCACGACCAGGTGAGCGACATTATGGACGCTTATCTGTCATAACGCAGTATTATTGCTATGTCGAATATCTGTGTGATATCTCAGCACATTCTTTTTGGCCAGCACCAAAGGTCATTTCAAGTTTCGTCAGGCTATTGCCACGTTGCATAGGCGAGCATGAGAAGGTAGACTTAGGGCAGTTTGAGCGTGTGGTAAAACTTGCTTTTAGCCAGAGACGTAAAATGATCCATCATAACTTGAAGAAAGTTATCACTGCCGAGCAATTACAGGCATTATCTATTGAGCCAAGCTTACGTGCGGAGCAATTGACTGTTATGCAGTTTGTACATTTAGCGCAAGCGTTGACTAGCAAGGACTAGAGGTTATACAGAAATTTTATTTTTTGCTCGCAAAGAAGGGAAATGATGTAGGATCATCATCAGTAAAAGGTTAGCTGTAAAACCTGGGATGAGTTCATATAATTTAAAAATACCACCAACATGAAGACCCAGACTATGCCATACAATCGTCACAAAAGCACCCGTAAGCATACCAATTGCTGCCGTTTTTGAAGTAATATTTTTGCTATATAGGCTCAATAATAGAACTGGGCCGAATGAGGCTCCAAAGCCAGCCCAAGCATATCCGACTAAGTTAAGTAATGTTTCTTTTGGATGAAATGCCATAAATAAGGCAACAAAAGCAATAAGAAATAGTGTGAGGCGGTCTGATCGTAATTTTCCTGCTTGTATTTTTTTATTAGTAAAGAGTGTGTATAGATCTTCAGTGATGGTGCTACAAGAAGAAATAAGCTGTGCTGCAACCGTACTCATGATGGCTGACAAAATGGCTGAAAACAATAAACCGTTGCTCCAGGGGTCTAGTGCAACTTCACTGAGTTTTAAAAATACGGTCTCAGGGTTGGCTAGTTTTCCCTGAAAAAACACTGATCCAGCAAGGCCAATCAGATAGGAGGTAATAAGACAGAGTATCATCCATGTCATGCAGATACGACGTGATAGCAAAATATTTTTAGTGTGTTTAGCTGCCATAAATCGCACCAAAATATGGGGTTGACCAAAGTAACCTAATCCCCAGCCGAGTGCAGATAAGCAGGATATCCAGCTAACTTTATTCAATGCATTTAAATAACCAGCATTATGTGTTTGATAGTAAAGATGCATCCCATTGAAAGAGCCAATTTTTTGCATAACGATCACCGCAACAATGATAAAAGCAACTAACATCAGAATGCCTTGAAAAACATCCACCCAGTTGACGGCTAGAAACCCTCCAACAGCAGAATAAACAGTGATAATAGCTGCGCCGACAAATAGGGAGGTATGATAATCCCAATGGAAAGTACTTTGCATTAATAAGGCTGCAGAGACAAAGCCTGAAGAGATGTATAGTGTAAAGAATATTAAAATAATCAGTGAAGATGCAAGTTCTATCACTGGTGAGTCTGCATTAAAACGGTTGTAAAAGAAAGTGGGAATTGTTTGTGAGTCGTTATATCGAATCGAATCTTCACGAAGGCGGGCAGCTACCAGACGCCAGTTGAAATAAGCACCGATTGTTAAACCAATGGGCAGCCAAATTTGGTTCATCCCGAATGCAAAGGCGGCACCAGGCAATGCCATAACTAACCAGCCACCCATATCAGAAGCACCAGCCCCTAGTGCAGTACTCCAAGGGCCTAATTGTCGATGTGCAAGAATAAAGTCAGCGTGACTTTTCGTACGACGACTAGCAACGAATGCAATCACGAAAATTATAAGGGTATATAGGACAAAAGTAATTACCAGTTCCATGTGATGCTCCATAGTTACGTGACATATTCCCGCCACTAAACAGTCACTGACCGTTCAAGCGGATGCTTCTTGCGACCCGTACTGATTACAACTACCTTCCGCAATAAGGATTGCTGCACCTATGGTTATGTGGGAACTGCTTTACACATTTCAAGAAGTTCCAGTACGATTACTCCCTTTGATTGTATGAAATATATTTAATGTGGTCAACTCTTTTTCTTAAGTTCGCTTATGCTCATTCTTGGTAAGAAGCATGTACTTCTGGCCAAATATGTGGTACGGTATGTGTCATAACTTATGATGAGACTATTATGATACATAATAACGATGAAAAAAAGAATGAGTCACCAGCTCTGCTTCACCAGATTGAATTTAGGATTCTCCAGCAGCTAGGGATGATTTTTAAGGATAGGATGGCAGTTGAATCGCTGCCTGATTCGGATGAGAAAAGTGAGGAGAAAAATGATCTGGAAGTTAACCTGGAAGAGGAGATATTCAGATCGGAAGTTACATCGAGTTTGTCTAATGATGAAAAGGCAGTGCTTACCTTGATCCCTGCTTCTCTCAGTGCGGAGGATAAATATAAAAAAATTCTAACAAATGAGATTAGTGAGAACCATGGATTAGAAGCAAAGTATAGAAATTTATTACAGCTTCTAGAACAACGCAATAATGCCTATAATGAAATGGGCGGTATATCCGTTACTATGCAACTCAGTGCTGAAGATAAGGAAAAGCTGATAAGAAACTACGCACTTGCAAGACAGGGACAGTTAGCACGTGGTGATGTGCGGGGGATCAAAGTCACTGAAACGAAAAATGGTGCCAACTTTAGAGTGGAAAAGCCATTCAAGGGCTATGCCTCTTTGAATCCTTTAAGTGCATTTGATATTAGGCACAAAAAATGGCTTAGATTTACTGTCAAAGGGATGAAGGACTTAGCTCGTGAAAGGATGGCTACTATACGTGAATTCGTACAATTTTTGGATTTGAAAGGTGGAAATGCCGAAATAGGTGGTGGAGACACAATTTATATTTTGGCTTTTTCGGATGATGACACGGAATATGGCAGAGTAGATGACCGCATGGATTTGGCGCGTGAAATCATATTCAACACGAGAAGTGGTCATTTCCTTGAATTTGCCAAAGAAGACAGGGAGTCCTACGAATTTAAGCCGAATGCTACTTTAAGTGGATTAGATCATATTTGGAATTGGACAAGGAGACTTTTGCCAGATCGAGGAGAGTACTCGGCTCTATTTGCGATGTCAGAGGAGCGCAATAGGCTGCTTAAGTTGAATAAGAATCCAGCGAAGAGCGAGGGCATGATAGTACCTGGGATGTTAATGGCATCACTTATGGTGACTTGTTGGACGGGGACTCACCCCGAGGACGCTAGTAATAAGCATTACATACGCCCTGCATTTGTAGATGCTTTCTTACATAGGTTTTCGAAGGAACAAATATTGCAAATCTGGGCTGAAATTGATATGGAGGAATTGAGGTTGTCGAAGGAGACTAATACTACTGCTGTGGAAGGAAATAATTTGATGAAATTGACAAGTCGTGCAATATATAGAACCCTTATGCACTCAGGTATCAAGGAGAAACAAGATATTGCAGTTCGGTACATGGCTCACACTACTGCTGCAGACACTAAGAATGCTTCTACTGATGATATTTTGGACAATGCTGTAACAACTGATATAGCATTAAGTGCAATTGTAAATATTCCTAAATTAGATCTAAAGGATAGACTAGAGTTTGCTGATGCAGTCTTAAGTCAATTAGAACCAAATGATGAAGCAGGTGTGCTAGAAAATATTCAGAATATACAAATTAACCTTATCAATGATGGAAAAGTGGTTAATGCGCATAATTTAATGCAATATGTTCTGCCAGCTCCTAAGGCAGTGATGGAGAGGGTGAGTACTATGGAAGAATATGCAAATGTGATGCGTAACATGCCTAAGTCAGAAGGCCCTAATGAAAATGAATATAGTGAAGGAGATGTGAGTGAATATCTTGCACTTCGAATAGGCATGGATTTGCTTGAATTAGCGCAGACAACGCCTAGCGGATTAAAAAAAGCACCTGATTGGATTGTAAAATATGCGGTGGGCGATGCAAAAGAAGCTGAAGTCAACAAGATTAAGATTCAGTCTGCTAATATATTACCATATTTAGCTGCGGTAAAAAGAGAATATGGAAGAGAGCTCTTGGACGGTATTAATATCCTTAATAGTAGGCAAAGTTCTAGTGCTGATGAAAAGAAAGTATATGAAAATATACTAAGTCCAGTCTTCATAAAGATGCAATTACAAGTACAAGTACAAGGTATTGAAGAAGAACGGGAGAATAATAATAGTATGGGCTCGTGAGTTAACTTGGATGC
This sequence comes from Gammaproteobacteria bacterium, assembly GCA_003354005.1. Classification (GTDB taxonomy): domain Bacteria; phylum Pseudomonadota; class Gammaproteobacteria; order PIWD01; family PIWD01; genus PIWD01. The sequence continues at coordinate 28,726 of PIWD01000010.1, forward strand.
CTTGTTTGTGCGAGCTTTGAGCAGTTTCAGAAGTTCTACACTAGCCTCCGCTAAAAAATGACTGATAACTTCAGACATATATTCTGGCGGTTGCAGCAAGCCATTCTAAGTAGCAGGTGCGTGACCCTTAATTAGAAGGTTAGTCGTATAGCAACTCATCAACGAGCGTGATTTTGCGGGAGGGTGCACTGTAGTAAAGTTCACAGATAACATCAATAATGCAGACGGCTCGTATAATTAAGGGAGTACTATCATCAAATGTAACCATGATGCCAAGCATCGATTTTTTTTCGTCCTTAAAATCTACACCAAGCCCATAGCTAAAGCAGAGGGAAGATAATTGATCGGCTCGTTTACAGATGGCTGGTAGTAAACCGTGATCTGAGAAAACTTCGGGGTAGCTAATTTTACGATCACGTAGCACAAAGTTAATCTCCATGCCCTTTGCAACGTTTGAGCAAAGGTTTGTTATCATTTTTGCGATAGGTTCTTTTTTTTCAGCCATAATATGTCATATCCACCAAGGGTTCGATAATTTACGCTTACCAGCTAGCAGTGCACGTATCCAGCGAGAAAATACTTGAAAATTGAAGCCATAATGATTCAGGACAGAGAAGAAGACGATGACAGATAGTGCAACGACAAATGTCCATATACGAATGTGTGTGAGAAAAAGTAGCAACGGAAAAGTTGAACGGGCATCAATCAGCCACAGCATAGCAGGTCTCGCTGAATCACGCCAATGCGCATCGGGGGACGGCAGTCGTTGCATAAAAGTCTCCTCCTTTAACTAGCCTTACTTCTGCAAAAAAATCCACTTTCAATGAAGTTACAGTACGGCTGTTCTTCGCAATTATATTAAATATATTTAATATAATCAATTCTTTTTCTTAAGTTCGCTTACATACCCATATCTAAAGATAGGGGCTTTACTCTCATTTTTGGTAAGTAGGTACAGTGAAAATAAAAATTATGCTTGTGATATTAAGTACTAGCATGTTATCCTTAGCATCAGTTGCTAGTACACGGTTCTTAAGAATTATGAGTATGTTTTCTAAAATTAAAAATAAAGTTATCGATAAGAAAAAACGATTTTCTCAAAGCATTCTGTGGGATTGGGAGCGTGATTACTTCGATAAAGCAGGTGTCCATGCATGGACAGGTACAGTTCCTTACTACATCACCAGCAACCCCTTTATCGCACACACATACGCCAATATCGTCATCCGATATATTCAAGATCATGTGCAACAGGGGCACTATGTAAAGGGTGAGCCATTCTACATTCTTGAAATAGGAACGGGTGCTGGTAAATTTAGCTTCTATGTTCTACAGCGTATTCTTGCCTTACAGAAAGCACTACAGCTAGATGATGTATCGATTGTTTATCTGATGTCTGATTTTACGGACAGCAATATCCGTTATTGGAAAAAACACCCAGTATTGCAGCCATATATTGCCAGCAAGGTCTTGCAATTTGCCCTTTATAATATTGAAAAAGATGAATCAATTCGTATTGTAGCGGATGAGGACAAGACTGTTCTGATTAAATCGACTGAAAACCCCTTGATCGTTTTTTCTAATTATTTATTCGATTCAATACCGCACGACGTGTTTCATATCGAAAATGACCAATTGTATGAATCTTTGACATCTGTTAAAACATCTTACAGCAACCTCGATAAAAACACCCCTAAAGATATGCAGAAAGTTGACATAAGCTTTGAGCACAGCAAAATTGATGCGGAAAGCTATTACAACGACCCTATTATGAATAAGATCCTCGCTGATTATCAGAAGCACTTTGTGAAAACGAGTGTACTTGTACCTATTGCGGGCTTAGAGGGGTTGCGTCGTCTCTTGCATATTTCCAAAAATCGAATGTTGTTTATTTTGAGTGATAAGGGGTATAACTGCTTAGAGCATTTGGATCATTTGCATGACCCAGGTGTTACTTTTCATCTTGGTGCGTGCTTTTCAATGATGGTTAACCTTGATGCTGTTGGTCGATATTTTGTTGAAAAAGGTGGCAAAGCTTTTCACCAATCACCACGCATTGGGTTAAAGACCTCTGCATTTATGATTGGTGAACATGTGGAGCAGTTAACGGAGACAAAACTTGCTTGTCAATACTTTTTGGAGCACTTTGGCCCAAGTGATTTCTTTAATTTTCACCGCCATATCCGAGCAACTTATAAGCAGTCTGATTACAAAACCTTGTTATCACATATGCAATTATGCCAATGGGATCCCCACATTTTTCATCTACTTATTGACTACATTAATAGTACCATTCAACAGGAATCAACCTTGGTTCAGAAAGCCTTCATCGAGGGGATGTATAAAGTTGAAGCGAATTTTTACCACATGCCCAATTGCCCTGACACCTTCTTTTCGATTGGTCTATTTTTTCACAATCTGCAATATTATAAAAAGGCCATTGTTTATTATGAAAAGTCTCTTGACAATTTTGAACAGCGTTATACAACATTATACAATTTAGCATTGTGTTATTACTTAATTGATGACTTAAAATCTGCACTTAGTTTATTTAAATCTGCTAAAATGAAATTAGGCAGTTCTGATGAACCAAATAAAGTTGATGAATGGATTGAACGCATCACAAAAAAAATGGCATAGTTGGCAATGTAACAGACTTAACAGTATGTTAGAATCGAGATTTGAATCTATATAAAATAGGATATACAATGAAGCAGGCAAAATGGTTGTATTTAGGTATTATTCTCTGGGTTGCAGGATGTGCTTCAACTAGCTCAAATAAAGCACCCCCCGTTGATATCAATTCAGAGTTGCTGCATGGTATTGAAGTTAACACATCAGCGCAGCAAAGAAATACGGAGATCAAGTTAGCTGAGGCGGCAGTGTCGGTTGCACATTCCTTACAGACTTTGGCGAGTATTGAAAAAGCCACACACCCGAAGGCATCACTACATGTGGATCAAAATCCTTATCATATTGGGATGGGGCAAATTTCTTCGATTGATTGGACAGGGCCTATTGAGCCTGTAGTTAAAAAGATTGCTGAAATTACCCACTATCGCATGCATATATTAGGGAGTCAGCCTGCCATACCAGTCATAGTGTCGATCAATGATCAAAATGTTCCGATTGGTCAGATATTACGAAACATCGGGTTTCAAGTGCAAAAACAAGCTGATGTTGTTGTGTTGCCTAAAAAACACATTATTGAGATACGGTACCAACACCTTTAGAGATCAGTAAACTATGTCTAATCGCATAACAGCCTTTATTATCGTACTACTTAGCAGTATTTTACTGACGTGCTGTTCTTCTCCAGATATTGTCGTAACCAATAAAATGCGTTTGGTGGCAGTGCATGAAGCTGGTGTTACGTATGGGGCACAAAATGGTCTTGTGTGGGCGAGTTCTCATATCAACCGTATTCTGGAGCAACACGCAATCAAACTAGATACAACGTTCAATTTTCACGCTATATTGCTTAAAAACAACTTACTGCCACCCATTGTAAGTGAGGGTGGCTCTAGTTTAAATATGAATGATGGTCAGGCCATTCGTTTTGCAGATCGTACCTATAAAATTGAAAAAGAAGCGCGCTTTGTGTCAGCCCCACCGACTTGGCGCAATTATCTTTACCTTAACTATACCCATGTCGCCCAGCCTGACACTACCCTTCTTCCTCGAGATTCTCTAGAAGAGAAAGTCTTATGGACACAGGGTGTCCGTCAAGGTTGGCATCAGGGTATTGCACAGGCACAAGAATTATTTCAAATTAACCTCGCACGGTTGCAACATGACTATGTTGGCATGCACTTATACCGAGTTTTACTCAAGAAAAATATGATTTCTGAGCCTTACATTGCCAAAGTAAAATTGGGTATCACAGGTAATTTAAAGAAAATGCGTGTGAATGATCAGGTCATGCGTATCACCTCAAAATCTAATTTAACGCTTGATAGCAAAAAATGGCGTCCTATTCTTATTAAACCATAACCTAATAAATAGCTTGAATTATGACGAGAAAATCAAAAAGCAAGGGCACTAAAAATCTTAGGTCGGATTATTTGATACCAAACGAGCCGATGCGGTTTAGTTTGCCAGATTTTGAACGATTATTGAGTTTTTGCCAAGAAGCTGGTTCTTCTGATATATCCATCCAAACCAACGAAGTGATCATGGCTGAGATCTATGGAAAACTTGTTCCGATTACGAGACGTCCGATTACAAATACAGAAGTTGGGGATCTGTTGAATAAAATTTATGGGCCGAATGGCACAACACAAATTCTTACTGGTAACGATGTTGATACCTATTATGAATTTAAGCCTAATCGCTTTGATCGTCATCGTTTCCGTGTGAATGGCACAGGTTGCCAAGTTGAAGGGCATGACGGCATACAACTGACGCTACGAACCATACCAACAACTCCGCCGTTGTTGGAAACAATGGAACTTCCCCAAGTAGTTCTTGATGCACTAACACCTGACGAGGGTACTGTTTATGTCACTGGTGCGACAGGCTCAGGAAAATCTACCCTGCTTGCCTCAATTATTCGGAAAATAGCAGAAGACCCTGATAGCAATCGTAAAATACTCACCTATGAAGCACCGATTGAATTTGTCTATGACGTGATTAAAACACCTTCTTCACTGATCAGCCAGTCTGAAATTCCACGCCATCTACCAAGTTTTGCTGCTGGCGTACGCAATGCCTTACGTCGCAAGCCCAGGCTTATTTTAGTGGGAGAGTCGCGTGACGAAGAAACAATTGTCGCAACGATAGAAGCGTGTCTTACAGGACACCCTGTTTATACAACCTTGCATAGCAATGGTGTTGCCCAAACGATTCGGCGTTTAGTCAATAGCTTTCCCAAAGAAGAACAGGACGCACGCACGATTGATATTATTGAAACCATGCGCCTTATTATTTGGCAAAAACTTGTGCCTGCTGTTGATGGTAAACTCGTTGCATTACGTGAATATCTCATATTTGATGAAGTGATTCGTGATAAACTACTTGCAGTTGGGGTCACAAAAGTCACGGAAAAGACGCGACAACTATTAGAATCTTATGGGCAACCGATGATCATTGATGCCCAAGAGAAATACAAAGATGGAATAATCAGTAAGCGTGAATTTCATTTAATTGAGATGTTAGGCAAAGTAGATCATTCAAGATAATTCGTCTGTATAGGTCAAAATGGATAAAAAAGTACATTAGGATTGACCTGATTTTAGAAGGGCATACATTGTCAATGAAACTTGATGTTATCCTGTTAGCAGCAGGGAAAAGTAGTCGCATGGGTTCTTCTTACCCAAAAGTGCTGTACCCCATCGCAGGTGTTCCAATTTTGCAGAGGATTATAGATACAGTAAAGAAGATGGCTTCAGCTCATATTTACCTCGTTCATCATGCACAGCAACGTGAGTTATTTGAAAATACACTCACAACTGATAGCCAACTGACATGGGTCATCCAAAAAGAAGCATTGGGCACGGCCGATGCGGTTAAACAAGTACTTCCTTTACTCGACAAGCAAAATAAAGTGCTTGTTTTGTGTGGTGATGTGCCCCTTATTCGCCTTAAAAGCTTAGAACAGATGTTGCGCATAGATGCGACACTTGTTTTATTGACCGCTATCGTTTCAAATCCTGAGTCACTCGGTCGTATTGTACGTGATCAAGCGGAGAAGGTACTTAAGATAGTTGAACAACGTGATGCAAGTGCTCAATACCGAACAATCAAGGAAATATTCAGTGGCATTTTACTGACAGATGCAGCCACACTGCAGCAGTGGTTGCCAAAAATCACCTCTGACAATGCACAAAAAGAATATTACTTGACCGATTTAGTTAATTTAATTGTGGCGCGAGATAAAAAACAGATTATAAAAACAGTCGTGGTGAGCTGTGCCCAAGAAGTATCAGGTATTAATAATTTAGTGGATCTCACGGCTTTAGAGCGTTACTGCCAATTGGAGCAAGCCCACAAGCTGTTGAAAAAGGGCGTATGGATTGTTGACCCCCAACGTTTTGACTTAAGAGGCACATTAACCGTTGGGAGTGGTGTTAAAATTGGTGTAAATGTCATTATTGAAGGTGAGGTTAGACTGGGCAATAATGTTACCATTGCATCAAATGTCGTATTACGCGACCTCACGGTTAGTGATGATGTCCATATTAAAGAGAACTGTGTGCTTGAAGACGCGACAATTGGGGAGGGTAGCACAATTGGCCCATTTGTGCATATTCGACCTGGTGTAAAAATACGGCAGAATGTAAAAATTGGTAACTTTGTTGAACTTAAAAATACTCACATTAATGATGATAGCAAAATTCCACACCTAAGTTATATTGGTGATGCACATATCGGTTCTTCTGTCAATATCGGTGCTGGTTGTATAACCTGCAACTTCGATGGTAAACAAAAACACACAACCCATATTGAAGATGGTTCTTTTGTTGGTTCAAACGTAACTTTAATTGCCCCTCTTTCAGTTGGTGAAGCCTCCACAATTGGCGCAGGGAGTGTTATTAGCAAAAATACACCAGCATTTCACTTAAGTGTATCTCGCACCAAGCAACGGTCTATTCGGCATTGGCATCAGCTTCATGCTAAAAAAGATAGTGATGTGGCGGGGACTGATGCGTCATGAGTTGCGGAGTATAACATGAGAATAAAGGGTCTGTTTCATTACCGAGGCAGTCGACCGCTTGGTGTAGTATCGCTAGTCATGTTCAATGTTGTTGCTGTTGATAGCCTCCGGAGTCTGCCGTTTGCAGCAAAATTTGGCTTCTCCTTAGTCTTCTATTATCTTGTGGCACTGCTTGTCTTTCTATTACCTGTTGCGTGGGTGTCAGCTGAATTAGCAACAACTTGGCCGAGTAAAGGAGGTATCTACGTGTGGGTTAGAGAAGCCTTTGGCGGAAAATGGGGAATGATTATTATTTGGCTGCAATGGATTTACAATGTGGTGTGGTATCCAACTATATTATCCTTTATTGTAACGGCACTGGTTTACCTGATTGATCCACAACTAACCCACAACCGCTACTTCATGCTGGGATCAGTTTTGGCATGTTTTTGGGGGATTACCGCCATCAACCTGCTAGGCATACGTGTTTCCAGCCTTATTAGCCTACTTGGTGCGATTGTTGGCACCTTGCTTCCGATGTTACTTATTATTGTTTTAGGAATTATATGGTCATTACAAGGACACACTCTAGCTATTCGTTTTGATGTGCAAGATTTTTTTCCATCATGGGAAGGCATCCGTCAGCTTGTATTCTTTACAGTGATACTATTTGGTTTAGCTGGCATTGAATTATCAGCCGTACATGCCGAAGAAGTCAACAAACCAGCCTATGCCTACCCGCGCGCAATCTTGTACTCCTCCCTGATTATCATCCTAACCTTAATTGGATCATCACTTGTCATCGCAATGGTTGTGCCAGTCCATAAACTTGATATTATTGCAGGTGTTGAACAAGCACTACAGATATTTTTTAGTTACTACCGTCCAGCCTGGTTAGGAAATGTAGTTATCATGATGATCGTAATCGGAGGCATGAGCTGTGTATCAACTTGGGTTATTGGGCCAACCAAAGGGTTGCTCGCTGCTGCACAAGATGGCAACCTACCAAAGCTACTCACAGGCGTTAACCGAAAAGGAGTGCCTGCCAATATTTTGTGTATGCAAGCCCTCTTGTTTACAGGACTTAGTAGCTTATTTGTGTTATTGCCGACGGTAAGCAATGCCTACTGGGTCTTAACTGCCATTACAGCACAACTTGCCATGCTCGTTTACGTCATCATGTTTGTTGCTGCTTGGCACTTGCGCACAAAATACCCAAATATCACCCGTCCTTACCGAATTCCTGGTCCTAATTGGTGCATAAGAGTTATTTGTTCCATTGGTATTATAGCTTGTAGCGTCACTATTCTATTGGGATTTATCCCGCCATCCAACATGAAATGGGTCAGTACAGCTTGGTATGAAGTCATATTGTTTGTAGGAACAGCCTCACTAATTACCTTGCCATTTTTTCTTAGCCTGAATTACAAAAAATGAGTGTCAAGCCCCTATCTTCAGATATGGGGATATCAGTTGACAACACCTACCTTTGTTATTTACGATGATCAATCGATGGTTGTACGTTAGCTGTACATATATTAATGGATGTTAAAGGAAATTTATAGATGATGCGTAAATGGAAAGAGAATGCTGGAGGGATCGGCGTGGCAGCGGGCTTTGTTTCCGTTCTTCTGGTGGTTAGTGCATTTTTTGTGAAGACGGGCGCAGCTTATTCCATTGGTGTAACAGGTGCCGTAATTTTTCTGTTTCTATGTGTTCCCTCTGTGTATTTCTATTATAAAAGGCACGATTTTGCAAGCTATGTGCCTGCTGAATCCCCTCCCCTAGATGAGAAAGCCAACTATGCCGACGTTTTTAGTTGTGAACAGCCTTCTGAATATGTTGTTCAATGTAATATAGACAAGGACAGATGTTACTATGCAATCTGGAAAACTAACATGAAGATTGAAAGGCCGTTATCTGAACTATACTTTGATTTGGGGATAACCAACAACGGAAAGATAATCGCAGAAATCTGCCAAGCATGCGAAGAAAAAAGATCTATAACAGACGGACAAGTCAAGTATATGGTCAACTATATGAAACTCCAGGACACTATAGATGCTGTTGAAAAGAAGGTGGAAGTTCTTAAGGAAGAGGTAGTAGCGTGCCAGAGAAAAGCGGATAAAGACCGTCGTAAAATATGGGGTGAGAGTCAGTCATTGGATAAGGAGTTAACAAAATTCTTGAGTGATCGTATTGGGACTATAGACAAGAAGTATCGTGACATTCGTAGTGAGATGACTAATAAGGGGATAAGTACATCTTCAACAAAATATCAGAAAACCTTCCAGGAACAGCGTAATGAGAGCAGGAAGGTATATGATCAAAGAGATGCTAGGAAGCGCGATACCATCCAAAAGGAAGGACACAAGTACCGGGAGCTGACAGATAAAGTTGGGAAAAAATTTGAGGAATTTATGAAGAAAACGAAAGAATTACGGAATGAGGTACGTTCTATTATTACAAATAATGCGGAACACCTGCATCTGTTGAGTAATACCCAGCCCTTGAGAACTAATCTGAAGAAGTACGACGATGATCCAATGCACAGTTCATCCTCTGACTCAAAGAACGGAGAAACAACAGCCTTGCTGGAACAGTCATTATCTATCAAGCCATGTTAATTACCAACCTATTAGTCTACATATTAAGGAGAATACCATGATGAACTTATTGAGTGAACCCAGGGTCGATCAGCATAACTACAATAATGTTGTTGAGAATAAATCCTTTTCTGAAGGAGTCCTCCATGGGGAGGGTAACTATGATCTCAAAGTGATATCGGATCTACTGTCCAAGGGATTGAAAGAAGTTAAAAAAGTACAAGGGCAACGCCTAGTGCTGATGCTGGGTAATTCTGGGGCTGGTAAAAGCACGCTCATCAATCATTGCATCGGTATTCCGTTGCGTTTAGCAAGGAAAGATGGTGATGTCGTTGTCATACCAAAACAATCAGATGCTACTTATGATGCTGGAAAAATGGCTAAAATTGGACATAAGGCAACAGGGGAGACACTTATTCCCAAGGTGTACCCTGGTGGAGATGGTTTTGTATTTTGTGATTTGCCTGGTTTTTTTGATAATCGCTCGGAAGAATCTAGAATATGCGCCTCTTACTTAACGGAAGCCCTAATTAAGGGAAGTGCTGAGGTCTTAATTATCGTAGTGATCGCTAAGGATGAATTTAAAACAATGCGAGGGAGTGCTTTTATCCAACTTAGCGAGACCCTGAGCAAACTTTTTAAAAATATTCAAAATATGGCTGGCAGCATTTTGTTTGTCATGAGTAAGACAGATCAGTCAGGGGTATTTTCTTTTGAAGAAGGAGATATCACGAAGCTAATTGGCAAGCAGTGGAAAGCACTTGAGTTGAAATTATCTGTATTTCGTAAGCAATACCGCGAAGGCCATAACATGAGTGAGCAACGAAAGCGGAATTTCGAGGATAACCAAAAAATATTTCAAATCGTGGATGTGATGTATCGCAGTATATTCCGAACCTACACTGGTTCTTTAGAAAATACAGACGGCAAGGATCGAATCATAGGCTATCTTAATCAGCTAGAATATACCTCAAAGGAGAGTTTTGCTTTTGATCGTTATGATAAAGATCGGAAGCATTTTGATGAATTGGTGGAAAAAATGAGCCTGGAGGGTCACAGTATATTGAATGAACTCAAGCACTTAGTTTCAATGATAAAGGCACATAAAGAATTTGAAGATGCTAACTGTAAGGCACTCGAGACTTGGAGCGAAGCAATAGAAGCTAATCATAAAGGTGGAAATGATGCTATCAGCCGAGTCATCACTAAAGCAGAATCAGAACAAGCGGGTTTAAAGAGACGGGAAGAGGATTTGAAAAATCAAAAAGATGTGCTAGTTGCCGAACAAAAAGAGCTAGATAGTAAAATTGCCACTCTAGGGAATGGCTCAAAAAAGGAGGCTGGGCATCATATTTATGAGGAACGCCACAAATTTGGGTTTTGGGGATGGACATCCACAATCTTAGAATATACAGGGCTTCCTTATAAAGAAATCCAGGTTGTAAAAAAAACGGATAATGAACAGCCTATTCCATCATCGCAGCTCGATGAGCTGAAGAATGAAAATGAGGAAGGGGTATATAGAGTAAGGTATGAGTCAGAATTTTTTAAGCCTGGTGATGCACAATTGCTGATAACCTACGATCGCAAGGTATATTACAAGGATCAGATCGATACGTTAAATCGTGAACTCAAATGCTCTAATACGATGTTTGATCATATCGGTGATCTTATCACAGGTAATTCTGAAACCATTAAAAAAAGCAAGGATTTGATAAAAGACCATAAAAATAAGAGTAAAAATTTTATGAAATCGCTTGCATCCGAAAAGGCGCGACTGACAGGTGAGATAAAGAAATCTGAGCAATTTATTTGTGAGTTAAAAGCGCGTAAGAAAAAAGTGGAGCAACATTTGTCACGTAACAAGATTTTATTCAATATTCTAAAAAATCTCAATAGTATGCTTTCCTTTAAATCTAATATCGTACAGGACTTCTTCAGGGAATTTTCTGAATGCCCTCAATCAAATGATGAATTTCTTGTAGCTCCAGAGGGTGTAGACGGGAGAGCATATGAGGATCCTATTTCTCTTGAAATAATGACGAATCCTGTTACAGCACCATGTGGGCATAGCTTTGACAAAGCAAGTATTCTTTCTTATCTTGAGAACTCTGAAAATGAGGAATGCTGTGCTGTTTGTAGTGTTCCGCTTACTGCGGAACAATTGGTGCCCAATCTTTACATGAGGAGGCAAATTGATGTATTTAGAAGAAAAATTACTAAGAACACTAGTGTGTTCTCATTTATTGATAATTCCCCAATAAGCGTGCTGAGAGCTCAACTGGAAGAATGTGAACTGCAACGCTCAGACCTTAATAAATCCTTACACAAATGCAAGGTTTATATTTCTCTTCTCAAAGAAAAAATCGAAAAGCTTGATATGGCTGAGTGTAACGACCAAGCAGATGTTGAAGAGCAAAAGAACACTTTTTGTACATCAAAAAGCTCCACAAAGATCGGATTTTTTGCTACTGCTGATGTTTCTCAGGATGTTGAAGAAGATTCTTCTAATAAGAATAGTAATAATATGCTAGATGTTGATTAGGTCAAGCAGTTGAAAAAACAAGGCTCTCGCCCAGTGTGGCGGTGCTGTCAACTTAGACTTTGAGGACGGCCTGTGTTTCTTGCTATGCCACCTACTCCAAAATAGCATTGATATTATAGCCTTGATCAGCAAGCAGGTATGAGGCATAAAATTGTTGTAGGTATGCTTGATTTTTTTAAATACTTTGATTAACATAGGCTGACTACGGCAGTACCTGTTTTTAAATTAGGAGAAAAAGTACATGACTGATATGACACTTGTTGATCTGTCTCGCCTACAATTTGCGCTGACAGCACTCTACCATTTTTTATTTGTGCCACTGACCTTAGGGCTGGTTTTTTTACTAGGTATTATGGAAACTGTCTATGTTATTACGGGCAGAGCCATCTGGAAAAAGATGACGCAATATTGGGGCGTATTGTTCGGCATTAACTTTGCTATGGGTGTTGCCACGGGTGTTACCATGGAGTTTCAGTTTGGTACAAATTGGGCTTATTATTCCCATTATGTCGGTGATATTTTTGGTGCACCGTTGGCAATTGAGGGATTAATGGCCTTCTTTTTAGAGGCATCCTTTGTTGGCTTGTTTTTCTTTGCTTGGGACAAATTATCTAAAGGGGCCCACTTAACGGTAACATGGTTGCTTGCGTTGGGCACGAATTTATCTGCATTATGGATTCTTGTTGCAAATGGCTGGATGCAACATCCAGTTGGATCAGCCTTTAATTTTCATACTATGCGTATGGAGGTTAGCAATTTTTATAATGTATTATTCAATCCAGTTGCACAGGCAAAATTTGTGCACACCCTAAGTGCGGGGTATGTTGCGGGAGCCATGTTTGTATTATCAATTAGTTCCTTATTCTTGTTAAAGCGCAAGCATATTGAATTAGCCAAGCGTTCGATAATTGTTGCTGTAGCTTTTGGATTAGCTGCTTCTCTTTCCGTAGTTGTTTTGGGGGATGAAAGTGGTTACTTAACTGGAGAAAACCAGAAGATGAAATTGGCTGCTATGGAAGGTATCTGGCGTACTGAGCCAGCACCTGCAGCACTTACTCTTTTTGGCATACCTGATTCTGAACATGAGAAAATACGTTATGCCGTGCGTATTCCTTTCTTGTTGGGACTATTGGCAAATCGCTCCATTCACGAACCTATTCAAGGCATTCATGAGCTAGTTGAGCGGAATAGAGGGCGGATTGTAGATGGATTAATTGCCTATGATGCTTTACAGTCACTTAAACAAGAACCCAATGATAAGAAAGCGCAAACTAAGCTGGAAGGGCATGTTGACAACTTAGGATATGCTTTGTTACTCAAGCGATATAGAGATGATATACTACAGTCTTCTCCAGCTCAAATTCAGCAAGCTGCTGAAGGTACGGCACCTAAAGTATCACCATTATTTTGGACATTTCGCATCATGTTTGCCTGTGGATTTTGGTTTATTTTCTTGTTTGTTTGCGGATTTTACTTGGTAACGCGTCAGCGTATTGCAACTACTCCATGGTTTTTACGAACGGCTTTGTGGAGCTTGCCTTTACCATGGGTTGCAATAGAAGTGGGTTGGTTTGTGGCTGAGTATGGGCGACAACCGTGGGCAATTGATGGTATATTACCTACCTTCTTATCCACTTCCTCATTAGCGCATCAAGATGTGCTGTGGTCGATAGGTGGCTTTGTAGTTTTCTATTCGATATTGGCTGTTGTAGATGTATTTCTAATGCTTAAATATATTAAGTTGGGTCCTGATTGTTTAGAACCTACAAGTAGTAATGTTGGATGATGATTATGCTTCATATCAACAGTTTGTTAATCAGTCAAAGAGGATAGTAATTATGTTAATAGATTACGTTATGCTACGTGTTATTTGGTGGTTTTTGCTTGGTGTTTTACTTGTTGGGTTTGCTGTGATGGATGGGTTTGATCTTGGTGTTTCCATGCTCCTTCCTATCTTGGCAAAGAATGATGGGGAAAAACGCCTTATGATTAATAGTATTGGGCCAGTTTGGGAGGGCAACCAAGTTTGGCTTGTTTTGGGTGCAGGTGCGATTTTTGCAGCTTGGCCGACTATTTATGCGGTTAGCTTTTCCAGTTTTTACTTTGCTATGTTGTTGGCACTTGCTGGCTTAATTTTGCGCCCCGTTTCTTTTAAATTCCGCAGTAAGCAAGAAGGGTTATTGTGGAGAAAGTGCTGGGATAATTTGTTGTGGGTGAGTGGATTTGTCCCTAGTTTAATTTTTGGTGTTGCTGTTGGTAATGTGATGCAGGGCATTCCTTTTCATTTCAATGATAACTTGCGTGTATTTTATACGGGTGATTTTTTGCATTTACTCAATCCATTTGCTTTATTGTGTGGGTTGACTAGTGTTTTTATGTTCTGTATGCACGGAGGGCTTTATTTAGCAATCAAAACGCATGACCCTTTATATAAGCGTGCGATACGGGCAAGTCGGTTAGCGGCTTTGCTATTGTTCGTCTGCTTTGTATGTGGTGGTTTGGCATTGATGACGTTTGTCAAAGGATATGCTGTTGTTGGCAATATAGTACATGGTGCACCTTCCAACCCTTTACACAAAGTTGTTTCTCACACCTTGGGAAGTTGGTTAAGTGTATATCAACATGTTCCTTTTGCGGCTATTATTCCGATCATGGGATT
>PIWD01000131.1 GCA_003354005.1 Gammaproteobacteria bacterium
AAAATTTAGATTAATGGCTAGTTTTTATTATTTCTGGTCCCACTCTTTACTCCATTCTATTTTAAGTTCTATTGGCATAGTGATGTTAGAAGAAGCGAAGAATGAAGTAGGTTCTGAGCGATTGTTTTTTTGAGGCTTAAAAGTAGGTTTTATTGTTAATGACATATTTGTATTTTTAGTTACTTGCCATTTAAAGGGGATTTCTAAGTAAGCATTCTTCTCGCTAGTTTTATTATTATAAGAATAAGAATAAGAACCATTAAGACTAACTGGACCTAGATAGTCTTTATTATTAGTATTAAAGGTTATCCTCCCTTTAAGCTTTTGCATGTTTAAACACTTATTATATTTATAAGAGAGGTTGTATTTTTTTACTGGAAATTCTTCTATATTATAGGCTGCGTCAAGATTTAGTCCACCAAAAATATACCTAGCGTTTGATACTAATAATGGTTCAACCTCGAATGTGGAATAGCCGTTTTGTGGGAAATGGCCTTGTCCTACTCTACTAAATTTTAAAGATATGCCTAGTATCTCCTCAGTTGAGTCGAGAGAACCCCTACCAACATAGTGATAATCGAATATCTTCTCATCTCTAG
>PIWD01000043.1 GCA_003354005.1 Gammaproteobacteria bacterium
TTGATCCAATAAAACTTTGCAACACAACCTATGATACATACCAACGTATACAGCATAAAATAACATCTTTCGGAATATGTCTTCCAGAAAATTTGATCATTAATTTTACCTTTAATATTTGGTTAAATAAATATTATCTTATATACCGCTCATCTTTGCAACACAACCCAAGTAATTTCGCTTGTAGCTGTGGTGCACTGTAGTAACCTGCAACTGCTAGCAATATGGGTTCTTTATCATGGTAGAGCAAGGGGATGGAATTTCGTTTCCAGGGTGGAATACGCCACTGTTGCAGTAGTTTTTTTAAGCTACGTTTGTGCTGCTTATCGAGTAAATAACAATGCTGACCTTCTGTTCTCAGGCGTACACGTACAATGCGATTACGCCACTCTTGCGCTAGGCTTCCTTGCCAACTGAGTGTTCCTAGTGGATGGGGTAGCTTAAATGTGCCGTATTTCGCCAGATTCCAGTGATAGATTTCATGTTGAAGATCAGAGGGTATGGGCTGCGAGCTACGCATGACATAGAGTCGATCACCATAGCGACGAACTTCCGTATTACCCCATACAACAAGTGGCTGAGTTGCGTACGCACTACATATGACAGTTTTAAGAATTTGTGTAAGTTTAGCTGTACTCGGCAATAAAAATCCATTCTCACGCAACCAATAACGCAGGATTGCACCTTGATGCAAAGGAGTTAGGCTAATTAAGGCTGGACAGGATAGGCTGTTGTCACTTGGGTCACGTATAACCTGATAGTCGCGCCTGATATAGTGATCAAGCAAGCTCTGTGCTGAAGCACAGTGTTGTGCCGAACGAGCTAGCATTTTTGTAGCAGATGGCCAGTATTGTTGGAGCATGGGAATAATCTGTTGTCGGATAAAGCTACGTGCAACACGTGTGTCACAGTTACTGGGGTCATTAATCCAGTTAAGTTTGTAGTGTTCAGCATATTCTAGGATTTGCTGACGCGTGATAGTGAGGTAAGGACGCATAAGCCACCCGCTACCTAAGCGTGCTAAAACAGGCATTGCTGATAGTCCCGGTAATCCAGAACCGCGTAATAGTTGTAGTAATACTGTTTCAGCCTGATCTTCTTGGTGGTGTGCCGTTAGTAAGATTTGACTAGTGTCTCGAAGTTGTTCCGAAAGCACTTGATAACGAGCCTTACGTGCTGCTTCTTCTGGACTCTGACCTGGTTTTGCTCTTCCGTCCACCGTTAAGATGGTACAAGGAATCTGCCAACTTTGACATATACGTTGGCAATGCGTAGCCCACTGTGGTGCCTGTGGATGCAAGCTATGGTTAACATGCAATACTTTTAAATTAATGTACAGCCCACCTGTACGCAACGCAGCAAGCGCATGTAGCAATACGGTTGAGTCAATACCACCACTATGAGCTATCCAGATGGTTAAGTCTGAAAGTGAGTGTCCTATTACAGGCTGTTGGGCTGCAATGACCTGTTTTAGCCTTTGAGAAAGGGAACAATCAAGCTTTATGTTCATGTTACATCAGATTGTAAGGCCCCGTAAGACATCAGACGTTGGTAGCGTACATTTAGGAGTTCATCACATTCATAGTGCATCACTTGCGCTAATTTATGGCGTAGCACTTCTTTTAAGTTCTGCATCATTTGTGCAACATCACGATGTGCACCACCAAGTGGTTCTGGTACAATATCATCAATTAAATTAAGTGCTTTGATATGTGGCGCGGTGATTGCCATGGCTTGTGCTGCCTCACTAGCTCTGGTGGCGTCTTTCCATAAAATAGCAGCGCAACCTTCAGGTGAAATCACTGAATAAACGCTGTATTGCAGCATTAAAACCTGATCACCAACACCAATTGCTAAAGCACCACCAGACCCTCCCTCTCCGATGACGATACAAATAATAGGGACACGAAGCTGTGAGAGTACTTTTAGATTATTTGCAATCGCTTGGCTTTGATTATGCCGTTCAGCCTTAATACCTGGATAAGCACCAGGTGTATCGATAAAGCTGATTACTGGCAAGTGAAATTGCTCTGCCAATCGAAAGAGGCGCAGAGCTTTACGGTATTCATCGGGTCGTGGCATACCAAAATTATGGTGAATCTTTTGCTTGGTGCCTCTCCCCTTTTGATGGCCGATCACAAGAATAGGCTGCTTATCAAACCGTGCAATACCGCCAATAATTGCTGAACCACTAGATGTAAAGCGATCACCCTGTAATTCATCAAAGTCTGTAAATAAACCCTGGATGTAATCATGTGTATAGGGTCGGTCGGGATGTCTTGCAATCTTCAAAACCTGATGTGGTGTCAGTGAAGAAAATAAGGATGCAGTAAGCTGACGGCTCTTTTCCTTCAGGCGGGTAATATCTTCATTCAAATTGACATCATTTTCATGACTTACATTTTGCAACGCATCAATCTTGGCCTCTAATTCAAAAATAGGCCGCTCAAAATCAACAAAATTTTTTGACACAGACAGTTTACTCCAGACAGAACCCAATTAAACTAGGCAACGAGAGAACATTCCTTAATTCACAATGGAGAATTGTAACGTCTTCTAGTCCATAGGTCAAATGAATCAGATGAATGCGAAAATTTCACTTGCAATCGATGCTAAAACAAACTAACCTTTTAGGCTCAAAATAGAGGACAACATGACGCATTAGGGCATGGCTGTTTTTCTTTAATAATCTCGTGAGGTTTTTATGTCACAAGTACCCACGCCTGTAGCTGAAGTGCCCATAACTGGGGATAAAAGGACATTTAACAGCAACTACGAAGTTCAATTCGAGCACATTACCGTTATTCGCCGTAATAAAAAAACAACTAAATTCAACATCAATAAGATCATGATCGCGATCACGAAGGCACTTTTAGCAACTGAAGGCCAAGAAGCTGCCCATTCTAATCGTATTCATGAAATGGCGAATCAGTTAACTCATAAAGTTGCACTACGCATCAAGGTTCAGTATCCCTGCAGTGGCGCAATTGATATTGAAGAAATTCAAAATGCCGTTGAAACAACATTGATGGAATCAAAACTATATGAAGTGCTGCGTAGCTATATTCTATACCGTGAGCAACGCCACCAGGTACGCGAGCAAGCTGCACCTCAACACCCACAGATTCATATCGTACTGCCAGATGGGCGGAAACAATTGCTTAGCCCCTCATTTCTCCACCAATTGACGGAAGGGGCATGTCAAGGCTTAGAAGGAGTGTCCACTACACACATTGTCAGTGATGCGTATAGAAATTTATTTGACGGTGCTTCCATACAAGAAGTCAATGTTGCCTTGATTATGGCGACTCGTACCTTGGTTGAAAAAGAGCCTAACTATACCTTTGTTGCAGCACGCTTACTACTAAACCGTTTACGTACCGAAGTTCTAGAGACACTTGACTTACCATCAGTTGACACGCAACAGGATATGCAAGCGGCTTATCCTAACTGCCTAAAAAGTGCTGTAGCTAAGGGAATTGCTGTCGACCGATTGGATGCACGTTTAGTAGATTTTGATTTAGAGCAACTTGGCCATGCGCTTGTGGCTCAGCGTGACTTTTCCTTTACCTATTTAGGCTTTCAGACACTGTATGATCGATACTTTTTACATTACAAAATGAATCGCTTTGAACTCCCTCAAGTCTTCTTTATGCGTGTTGCGATGGGACTTGCTTTGAATGAGACTCCCGAACAGCGTAATCAACGTGCCATTGAGTTTTACCATTTATTATCGAAACTGGATTTCATGAGTTCAACACCTACACTCTTTAATGCTGGAACTAAACATTCGCAATTATCGAGCTGTTTTTTAAGCACAATTCCTGATGATCTCAAGACAATTTACGATTCTATCCGTGATAATGCCATGCTTTCTAAGTTCGCAGGTGGCATCGGGAACGACTGGACTCCAGTACGAGGTCTTGGTTCACACATTCACGGTACAAATGGAAAATCCTTGGGAGTCATTCCCTTCATAAATGTTGCGAATGCAACGGCAGTTGCCGTTAACCAGGGTGGAAAACGTAAGGGAGCAGTATGTGGTTATCTAGAAATTTGGCATATCGATATTGAAGACTTTGCACAGTTACGTAAGAATACGGGTGATGATCGACGTCGTGCACACGACATGAACATTGCAGTATGGATTCCCGATCTATTTATGATTCGTTATTTTAACAACCAGAACTGGACACTATTTTCCCCAGATGAGACACCTGATTTACACGATTTGTACGGCAAGGATTTTGAAAAAGCTTATCTCGCCTATGAAGCGAATGCTGATGCCATGCATACAAAACAAATACCCGCACGTAATTTGTGGCGTCACTTGCTCGGCATGCTATTTGAAACGGGGCATCCATGGATCACATTTAAGGATCCTTGTAATCTGCGCTCCCCACAACAACACACTGGTGTTGTGCACTCCTCTAACTTATGCACAGAAATCACGCTGAACACCTCAAAGGATGAAGTTGCCGTTTGCAATTTGGGCAGCATTAATTTAGTCCAACATCTTAATTCGGATGGCACACTTAACACTGACAAACTTCGGAAGACGGCGCAAACCGCCATTCGTATGCTCGATAACGTGATCGATACAAACTATTACCCTATTCCACAAGCGCGCCATTCTAATCTTAAGCATCGCCCTATAGGATTGGGTATTATGGGCTTCCAAGACGCTTTACATCAGCTTAAAATCCCCTATGCTTCCGAAGAAGCCATAACATTTGCCGACAGAAGCATGGAGATCATAAGCTACTACACTATAGAAGCTTCGTGTCAGCTAGCGCGTGAGCGTGGTTGCTATGAATCATATGCTGGGTCATTATGGAGTCGTGGTATCTTGCCGATTGATTCAATCGACACTCTAATCGAGGCTCGTGGAAAACAGTATGTACAACAAGATCGCTCACAAACGCTACCATGGGATACACTACGGGCACAAATCAAACAACACGGCATGCGTAATTCCAATGTGCTAGCCATCGCCCCTACAGCAACTATTGCTAATATTTGTGGTGTTTCACAATCTATCGAGCCGACTTATCAAAATTTATTTGTTAAGTCTAACCTATCTGGTGAATTTACAGTTGTAAACACATATCTGGTTAGATCACTGAAAAAGCTAGACTTATGGGACGATGTCATGGTTAATGATCTAAAATACTACAATGGTAGCCTTCAAGCAATCGATCGTGTTCCTGAAGAACTCAAAATACTATATGCAACAGCATTTGAAATCGATTCACGTTGGTTGATTGAAGCTGCATCGCGTCGACAAAAATGGATTGATCAGTCACAGTCATTGAATTTATATATTGCTCAAGCATCTGGCAAGAAACTCGATGAGATTTATAGGACAGCTTGGCTAAAAGGTTTAAAAACGACATATTACTGTCGCAGCTTAGGAGCAACTGACGCCGAAAAATCAACCATTCATGCTGGTAAATTGAATGCTGTTGCAGTAACTCAGACAACAAACCAGGCATGCAATCTAGATGACCCAGAATGTGAAGCATGTCAGTAATGTATACGATCGAACAACTTGTCCATTTAAAATATCAGGGTTATAATACCCACATCATTATTTAACTACACTCGGAGAGTCCTTGTTATGTCAACGACAGCTGCAGCAACACCCACAAAGGGTAGCCTAACTGGTTTAGAATCAATCGAAATGGGAGCAGCACGTATCCGTGTTGATGATAAGCGTATTATCAATTGTCGCGCAGACCTTAATCAACTCGTGCCATTTAAATACACCTGGGCCTGGGATAAGTACCTAGCATCTTGTGCTAACCACTGGATGCCCAATGAAATCAATATGTGGGATGATCAAGTCTTATGGAAATCAAAAGATGGGTTAACAGAAGATGAGCGGAACATTATTAAACGTAATCTAGGGTTTTTCTCAACGGCTGATTCATTGGTTGCGAATAATATTGTACTGGCAGTTTATCGCCACATCACAAACCCAGAGTGTCGTCAATATCTACTGCGTCAAGCCAGTGAAGAGGCACTACACACCCATTCCTATCAGTATATTGTTGAAAGCTTGGATATGGATCAAGCTGAAGTCTTCAATATGTACCGCGAATTACCATCTGTTGCGGAAAAATCTGAATGGGCTCTACAATTTACACGTAGCCTAACATCTCCCTCTTTCCAAACTGGCACACCAAAAGATGATCAACGTTTATTGCGTGATTTGATTGCGTTCTATGTTATTTTTGAGGGCATTTTCTTCTACGTAGGCTTTGTACAGATCCTGTCCATGGGTCGTCGCAATAAAATGACGGGAACTGCACAACAATTACAATATATTTTGCGTGATGAGTCCATGCATCTTAATTTTGGTATCGATGTCATTAACCAAATTAAAGCAGAAAATCCACAATTATGGACACCTGAATTCCAAAAAGAAATTATTGAAATGATACATAAAGGGGTTGAACTAGAACACCGATATGCCATTGATACAATGCCACGTGGCATCTTAGGGCTAAATTCACAGATGTTTCTTGAATACCTCCAGTTCATAGCTAATCGTCGCTGTACGCAAATTGGCCTGCCAGAGCAATATACTGGTATTAAGAACCCTTTCCCATGGATGAGTGAAATGCTTGACCTTAAAAAAGAGAAAAACTTTTTTGAAACGCGCGTACTCGAATATCAAACTGGTGGTGCACTCAATTGGGATGATGACGAAAAAGAGTAAGACAAATTATAAAAAAATGGTTACACTGGTTTACATGAGTATCTGGTGTTCAATATAATATAAAAGGAGTAAGAAATAATGACCACTAAAAATCAACCGCTTAAAAAAAGTTTACTATCAACACAATCTTGGATTCGTATCGGAATTATGGTCTTGATGGTTGTTTTAAATAAATTTGTTCAATGGGGTATTAACCTGATTGCACTATTGCAAGCTGCCTTTGTGCTATTTAAGGGTGAAAAAAATCCACAAGCCACCAAAATTGGCCAGCAACTTGCACAATATAGTTTTGATATTATGCAGTTCTTAACCTATAACAGCGAGGAACGCCCATTTCCCTTCGGTGGTAAATCACCAATTGGCCAAATCAAACCGCCTGGCTCATCTTAGATTGGGTAGATAGTGATCACCGCTGCTCCTTTAAGTCTTGCGAAAATATTATTGAATCTTTCCGCTAATGAGCGAGATTGTCATTATCTAGGTTAGCCTACGCCTTCAACATGATTGCATACCGAAATATTGCCTGAGGTTCACCCTCAAGCTTGATGTGTCTCGAATGTATAGACTCGCATTAACATCCCGACTATGTCACGTTGAGCAGCTCGGACACATCAATTGACGTAATGCCCAACACGACATTATCATTGCTTTTTTGTAGTAGTGCCACACCGCCGTCGATGGACACCATCGGCCTACGATAAAAGGTGCAATGTTAAGCGTTCATGTGATGATTGGGATAGTACTACCGTCCAAGTGGGTTTGCAACTAAAGATGAAATCGCCATTGTATTGGATCGCTGACTTGATCCACCATTTTATTTGCTACATGATTTGCTGCATCATCTGCGGCACGTGCTGTACTATCTGCGGTATTAGACATGGAAAGAAACACTTGACTAGTTACTGCAGCTGCTCCACTAAGCACCCTTAAACTCTTAACAGTAGGACAAACATTAGCAACAGCCATGCCCTTGCATTTTTCAAAATCCGCATAAGAAGAGCTCATACTAGAAAGGAATAACTCGTCAAAACTACTAGTAGCAGTATTACTCCAATCATTAGAAGAAACATTCCCCATATTTCTACTACTTATATCCATATTAAAAAACTCTTTAATTTTACTTTTGTCAGCTTCTTCAACTTCTTTCTCGAAAATATAATCCAAATAATAAGAGATGCCTGATAATCTATGAAGTAATAGTGATCTATAATATCCTTCCGTTTCCTCATCCGAAAAAGAGGCGATTTCTTCTTTAGTCAGAGTTTTAAATAGCCCCATAACATATTTCATTCCTTTTCCTTTACATGCTTCCTTGTAGGTTTTATAGTTTGAGCTGTAAAGCATCCCCTTCATAATCTCTGCTACAATCTCCTTATATAACGTCGGCAATAATGATTCTTTCCCATCTATACAATAGAACCCTTCACTATGATGTTTCAGATCGAGAAGTATTTTGTAATACTTAAAAACAATTTTTCTTGCCTCATTAGTAGTAAAGTAATCAGCAATAACTTGCAAACCTACAAGGTCTCCTTTACCTAGAGATAAAATTATATCCAAGTTTACTAGAATCATATGCATTGCTTTCATCACCAAATCTGAATTTTTCGACTCCAAGCAAATGACTTCTCGCAAGACAAATGATCTTTCCTCATGAGAGGAAACATCTAAATTATTTTTTATGAATACTAAAAACCTCATAGCCAGTGATAGCTCTTCACTATCTGAGTAGGTAGTAGTATTATCAGATAATTTATAGAAACCAAGTAATTTCTTTTTAATACAATTAATATCCTGTTTTACTAATGGTTTAATGTACATATTGTATAATCTTTTATCATTAACGTTAACACCTAAGATTGCTATTTTAAGAGATAATTTTTGTTCATTTGAGCAAGCAGAATCGTCCATGATCTTGATTACATCACCATGAAAAAATTCAACATCATGTCTAATGAGCTGAATTAGCATGGCTACTTTCTGTTCAGTAGTAAAATCATTCATAATAGCAGTAGATAAAAGTTTTTTAACCCCACCGATGTCGCGCATGGAAGCATTATGAGCGATTATTCCTAATAGTTCTAAAAGATCTTCTTCGCAAAATTTATCTGCAAAAAATACACTATATATAATCCTCTTATTTAGAACAATCGCTTTCCTATCTTCAGTAGATGTGATATTCCATAAACCAATAATACTATCGGTACACACAGTACCAATAGTCCCACGCAAATACATTACTACATTACTAAAAAATTTTTCTATTATCTTACTATCATAAAACTCGCCATGTACCATCCTACATATGTGTCCCAGCACAACATTATTATAAAGTCCATTTCGAAGATCCTCTTTCCTAGTACGAATGTCCGCAAAATCATCAGATAATAAGCCACTTATGATCCCATATACTTTATCTTCAAGTCCAAACTCTACCATACCAAGATTTACTCTCCATTTCAGAACACTGTCAATATACGAAAATAGTTTACGAACAGTATTACAATTAGAACCGGAAAAATTTTTATAATAAGTACCGTCGAAAGGTCTAGTCATAGTATTTCGCGCCGTCTGCTCACTCAACAAATCAACCTCTTCGCTACTACCCCGCTCGTAAATAACATCTGATCTGGTCTGTCCTCTACTGCCTCTGTCGCTGGGACGGAATAACAATCCTGCCTTTTCATCTTCTGCTGCGACACTAACACTGCTTCCATCTACTTCTCTTATTGTGATGTACTCTGATTTATTATCTAAATCTACACCTCTACCGACCTTATCAGACACGGAAAGCAATTTTCTACTAAAGAAAGGGCTACTCCTAGTATTTTGCGCCGTCTGCAGCTCACTCAACGAAGCAACCTCTTCGCTACTACCCCGCTCGTAAATAACATCTGATCTGGTCTGTCTTCTACTGCCTCCGTTGCGGGTAAGGAAAAATCCTACCTCTTTATCAGATTCTTCTTTTGCGACACTAACACTTTTTATTGTGACGTTCTCTGATTTACGCTCAAAACTATCTACATGACTATCACAGAAAGCAGCAGGAGGTATGATGCATTTTTCTTGTTGTGGTGCTGCCAGAGCTCTACTCGCACCTATCGTAGTCTGAAAATTATCCATTCCTGCCCTTGCATCCAAAACCATAGGTCTATTAGTGAGTGTGTCTAAAGATACGGGATGTTGTTCTTCCTTTATGGTAAGTAAACTCTCTCGTACACCCCGGTTTTCTTGAGCTGCAAGTTCACCAAAGTTGTACGTTCTACTCTCGTCAGTATGAGTACCATCAGCTATCGATTGCCATTGATCCCAACCAGCCCCCCTCAAACTGAGGGTTCTTTGAACTGCAAGTTCACCGAAGTTGCACTTTCTACT
>PIWD01000132.1 GCA_003354005.1 Gammaproteobacteria bacterium
GTTAATTGTTGGTATTCAAGGCTAATTCCAGGATTTAACTCAACATCAATATGATGTAGTTATTCGGAATGACACCAAATAATTGAAAGCCCCTGCTGAGAAATCAGCAGGGGCTTTTTTGTGTCTAATGATATGCACCTGTAAGTTGCTGCTGGGAAATTGGCTTTGAGCTTTTTTTGGGGAGGAGGGGGAGCTTTAGATTCACGGAGCAATACCAATATGACGAAACATGCGGAACAGACAAGTAACATGAGTAGAGGAAGAGTGTCATCACGACAAATATTAGGAGATATATCTTATTCAAAGATTGGATTAGCCTAACTAACTAACTAACTGATTTTATTTGGATTTAATGAGTAATGACAAAGTTTTTTGAACCCGTATTGGAGCCTGAGATTAGTTTTCAGCAGAAACAGATAATTGCGAATGAATGCGAAGAATATGTATCGACCAATTGTTTAGGCTGCGCTGCTTATCTGGTTTGTGATCGTCATGCTGAAGTATGGGATCACTGATGTTTGAATGGGCTAGTTCGCTTAGTCTTTTTTGCTGTAGTGTGGGTTGGTGTTTAGTTAGTTGAGGGCCGTGTTTA
>PIWD01000133.1 GCA_003354005.1 Gammaproteobacteria bacterium
CCAACTCTCCAATGCTCTAAAACATCAGGATATTTTCCTTTTAGTTTCTTTAGTGCATTATACCCTTTTTTAATCCTGCCTCTAAGATTCTTATATCTTTTCATCACCCATTTCACCAGTCTATGGTCTAAGTTTCTCAGTACTCTTCTCAATTCATATTTCCCAAACTTTCCATAGTAATTTATCCATCCTCTAAGTTTAGGATTTAATCCCTTACTAATTTCCAATATAGTATATGAACTCCTCCTATGAATCTCCATCCTCTTCAATTCCCCTATTATTCTCCTTCTGGAATCATTACTTATCGCACAATCATATGCCAAGAATAAGCCAAACCTCGACTTGCTTGTTCTTGGTTTGAAACTATACTCATTCCGATTCAAGTTATTATTATTATTCCCAACAATCAGCTTTTCAGGAGCGCTTTTGATCTCTTTAATTTTATCTTCATCTGGAATGGGTATATGTTACGTCCCGAATATAAGTGGGTCAAAATCAAATAATATAATAACAGAAGAACTAAAGAAAATACTATGGGAAAAATATTACAAATTAGGCAAGCAACAAAAATTATTATCAG
>PIWD01000134.1 GCA_003354005.1 Gammaproteobacteria bacterium
CTACGTTCTGTGGAATATTTTTAGCTTCTTTATTTTTTGCAGCAGATACAACAAGTTGTTTTGACTCTGTATTTACTACAGCAGTACTAGTCGTGGTGGGAACATTATCTTTCTCGCTGGAATCTTCTAGCATTTCATAATCATAGTTACATTTTGTATTTAATTTGCTATTATTTGCAACACCATCGAATTGCCGGATATACTTAGTGTTGTCAAGCTGTTCCTTTGTGCCCGAGGGTGTATATAGAACATTAGTGGTGGGTATCTCGATGTTTCCGTTGTTTATATGTAGATTGGGGTCAGGACTATCATCTTTTGATCCCTTTTCCTCAGGCAAACTTGATTGCTGAGGTTCATTACAATACACGCAGTCAAAATTGGACACATCATCAGTCGAAGCATCTAAAGATGCATCTTGTGTGGATTCTATCACAGCTTTTGAAATCTCATCTGGATTAATTTTTACTTTTTTAGTATCACTGCTATTAGTCTCATCTAATGAAGAGTTAGCAAAAGTAGAAGTACTTGTGGCAGAGATTTCCTCTTCTTGTGGACGACCATCAGCGCAGCTATATA
>PIWD01000135.1 GCA_003354005.1 Gammaproteobacteria bacterium
AAAAGGATATACAAGTAAAGAAAATAGAGATAAATAAAATAAATATAAATTAAAAGATGGTTTAATGATAAAAAAAACAAAAGGCCAAGAACTAACAGAAATTCAAAAGAAATTTAATAAAGCAATAAGTAAATATAGATTTAAAATAGAGCAAACATTTGGTTTATTGAAGAAACATTTAGGATTTAGAAGGATGAGATATTTGGGAATAGCAAAATGTGAATTAGAGTTTCAGTTAAAATCTGGAGCATTTAATATAAAAAAAGCAGTCCATAGTGTAACATAAAGGGACAAGTATGCCCAAAAATAAGTGTTTCGGGCATAAAAAGCAACATCCGGCATAAAAAAGAAACAAAAGTTAAAAAATATACTAGAAATTTAGGTGATTTTTTTAGATTTTAATAAAAAATTTTGAAAAAAATAGAAAAATAAAAAAATAGACCTTACGCAAAGGTCTTATTATATTAATACAGAAAAAATATAAATAGGTTAAAATATAATAATATTTTTATAAGTAAAAAAATAATTTTAATAAAATTAAAGGGATAAAAAAATGAAAAGAATAAATAATATC
>PIWD01000136.1 GCA_003354005.1 Gammaproteobacteria bacterium
TGGCATTCCCAAGTGGTGCTGCTGATGCTAAAGAGACAGCAGAGTTTGCTGCAATAATTGCAGGGATGGCTGCTGCTCAAGAACGATAGAAGAACATAAAGCTTTAGGAGGGCATTATGGTTAAATCCAAAGACACTTCGTCTAAAAAAATAGATAAAGTAAAATATGAAATAAATCTTCTAAACACATCACGTGCATTTATAACAGGCCAGATGATAATCAAGCTTTCGCTTCCATCTGCTGGTGTTGCTGTTGATGGGATGATGAATGGAGATGAGTTTAGTGAGAATGATACATTCACAAGTATATCAATGTTTATACTGAGACAACTTGATGAAATTAATGTGTTAGATATCATTAAAGAACTTCTTGAAGGCTTAAAAGCAGATGGTGAAGAGGTAGATTTTGAAGAGTATTTCAAAGGAAACATAGGGCTTCTTGTTAATATTTTAGAATTTGCTTTGAGGGAAAACTACTCTAGCCTTTTTACAGGTACGGGTTTGATGAACAAGCTCATAGCATATATGAAGGAATTTCAAACTCGCCAACCTCAAAAAGAGACAGAAGAAACTTC
>PIWD01000011.1 GCA_003354005.1 Gammaproteobacteria bacterium
CATTTCAAGTGTGGCAGCATCATCATGTTGTAAAATCGCTTCATCTGATTCTTGCTGGATATCTACTAGATGAAAGGGTTGTAAAAATTGCTCTTTAGCCCAAACTGGATTCTCAAACACATCAAAGAAGTCCTGACTATATGGATAAGGACTCCTTTTACCATGATAAAAAACCATCAAAAAGAATGGTGGCAATTTCTTAGCTCCCTGCCTGACCTGTTTGTTTAGAAAATACATCAAGTAAGTTTGCATTCTAAGTGCCATCCAGCGATCGGGTGTTGATTGATGTTCCAGCAAGCAAAAAAGGTAGCCTGGCTTTTCTAAGATACGTGTTTGATAAATAACGTCACTAAAACGATACCCGCCATCTTTCTCAATAAATGAGTTGGACTGTAAACAGAGAGTGTTGAGATCAACTGCTTTTAAGACATCCTTGGGCAGATGATGCTTAAAGAAGTCTCTAGCGATGCCAATCTCCTGCAACGAACGCTTAAAAAAGGCATCGTGTGCAAATGGCATAATAGATGTTTTATTAGGTGGTGTGCCAGACATAAGGGTGAGGCCAACATATCAATATGGCAGTGTCTACCAAAAATGAGCGTAAAACTATATGAGATCAGCTATAGAATTATAATAAACAGATCAGCCAATGCCAACTGCTTCAAGGATTTCTTTTACAAAGAAAAAGGCAAGACCCTACCCCAAAAACACTAGTTTTTGGGGTTGTGTTAGCGGGAGCAGCTAAACTGTTCTAAATATTTCTTGACTATTCCAAACTAAGCTGCTACAGTCCGTTTTGGTTGGCGGTAGGGTATGCCGTGTCAGTCTGCAGAGTGATGGCTTTAGCTGACTCGATGAAGCAGGAGTCTCTAGTGACAGGTGACCGATAGCCAGCTTAGTAATAGGAATCCCCGTTCTTTAGGGAGGGGAGGATGCCAAAGTTTAAGAGGAGCATAGTCAGTGGGTGTCTGGACTTTTGCACAAATATCGATTGATGTGGTCATAAAACGGAAATGAGGAACATAAAATGAATAAGAAATTGACTAAATCTGCACTTGCAGGACTCGTTCTTGCTGCTACTGTTGCGTTTAGTGCTGGTTGTGCTGGCACAGCGAGCAGTTGTTGCGATGATACAAAGAGTTCTGATACTAAATCAGCACAACGTGCTTCCTGTAAGAGTTCTTGTAAAGGCAAGGCTGCTTGCAAGAGTGTGATGTAACAATTAAATGATCATTGCGGGTGAGATAATTGTTTCGTCTGTAGTGATGTATTACGGTATAGATTAAGTGTTTACTCAAAGTGGTGTTGCTTCATGGGTTGGCCTGGGGTTGCGCGCTGATCACTATGATTCGATTTTAAAGAGTGATCCGCCTATTGATTGGTTTGAGGCCATTACTGAAAATTATTTTGTGATTGATAGTCTGCCCTGGCGACACTTGATGCAAATAAAAGAACGGTGGCCTGTTACGTTGCATGGCGTTGCTATGTCGATTGGTAGTGCGGATTCCTTGAATTGGAAATACTTGCATCAATTAAAGGCGATTATCAAACGTATCAAGCCGTTATGGGTATCTGACCACTTGTGCTGGTCTTCGGTACGTAGAGCCTATTTGCATGATTTATTGCCCTTGCCTCACACCGAACATGTGGTTAGGCATGTTGCCGAACGTGTACGGCAGGTGCAGGATTTCCTTGAGCAAAAGATTCTGTTAGAAAATTTATCTAGCTACATCGCTTACAGTGCATCTACGATGACTGAGTGGGAGTTTTTAACGGCTGTTGCTGAGGAGGCAGATTGCTTGCTGCTACTCGACATTAATAATATTTATGTTAATTCCAATAACCATGGTTTTGATCCGTATGACTATATCAATGCCATACCTCCAGAGCGTGTGCGTCAATTTCATTTGGCGGGTTGTCAACCTAATCATGAAGTCTATATGATCGACACTCATGATGCTGCAGTAAAAGAACTCGTGTGGAAGCTTTATTGTGTGGCACTTAAGCGATTTGGGCCAGTACCAACTTTGATTGAGCGTGATGCTGATATTCCACCGTTACCTGAGTTGGTGGCAGAACTGAATAAAGCACGTCATTTCTTAAGACAGGTTTGTACACAAAAAAAGCAAGTTTATTCGGGTCTAGTGTGAATAAAGTTATAATAAAAAACGGCCTATCATTAGAGCAGTTGCAGGGTCAATTTAGTGACTACATTCTGTGTGATCAGCGTGCAATCTGCATGGTGGTTGACGCGTCACAGCAAAAAGCTGAAATAGGGTTGGATATTTATAGAAACGGCTATTATTTACGCTTTTTAGAAATTTTGGGAGATGATTATGCGGCATTGCGGGAACTGTTAGGCTGGGATCAATTTGACGCATTAATACACCGTTATATTAAGCAACATACGATGCGGTCTCCTTGTGTGGCTTACGTTGGTTATCAACTTATTAATTTTTTAAGGCAGCCTGATCTTGTGGAGCCATTGTGTCTTGAAATGGCGGTGTTTGAGCGCGCTTTTCTTAACTTGTGGTACACACCGCTTTTAACATTGTTGACCAAGGAGAAGTTACAACAGATCAAACCAGAAGACTGGATTGCACTGCGCTTTACCTTACAGCCGACACTACAGCATATACGATTCCACTACCCAGTTGTACAGTGGTGGGCACGTATAGTTGAACAGAATGAAACTATTCATAAAGATGAACAAGCAGAAAGCTATTGTGAACAGGCAACCGATTGGGCATTATGGTTTGCACATGGGAAGCCCCATTATCGCCAGTTGTTGCCAGAAGAAGTTATCGTATTACAAGCTCTTCAGCAGGGGGCATCTTTTGGGGAAGTGTGTGAGAGCCTATTACAGGTGATGGATGAGCAAACGATACCCACTTGGATTGGTGACTACTTACAACGGTTGATTCGTGATGGTTGGCTACAAGATTTGACAGATAGTAAAAAGTAAAGAGGCAGTATAATGCATGGATTCCGCTGGAAATCAAAGTACGCTTGTGGCTACTGATTAGCTATAGTACCATCATTTTGTGCACCACTGACACGTGGATGACCTGCCAAATCAACATGTAGTTTGTAGTTTTGATAAGATTCTTCTAGCATCAATGCTTTCACAGCCTCAGCTTGCTGATAGCCATGTTCTAACCATAGCCAGCCACTCGGCAGTAGGTGATGTTTTGCTTGCATAATGATTAAACGGAGATATTGTAAGCCATTATCACCTGCTAACAGTGCTTGTTTAGGTTCAAAACGCAAGTCCCCCGATTGTAGGCAGGGTTCATCAGGCGCAATATATGGTGGATTGCTGACAATTGCATCAAAATGAGGGATGTCTATAGCTGCTTGATTGATATCGAGTAGCGCAGCAAACCAATCACCTTGTCGGCATGTTACATTGGTTAGCTGAAATGACTGTATATTACGGTTTGTGATTTGTAAGGCTGCATGCGAGATATCAGTTGCGATGATTTGCCAACGTGGGCGTTCCTTGGCTAATGCAATCGCAATTGCTCCGCTGCCAGTGCCTAAATCAGCAATACAACATGGCTTATCAGGTGGTAACTGCTTCAATACCATGTCAACTAATAATTCCGTTTCGGGTCGTGGAATTAAGGTGTGCTGGTCAACTTGTAAGCTAAGGCCCCAAAATTCTTTTTGACCGAGCAGATAAGCAATCGGATGCCCCTGATGACGTAAGTCAACCAGTTCCCAAAATTTATTGCACTGTGCATTGGATAGTAACGTATCAGGATGTGCATATAACCAGCCACGTGACGGCAACATCGCTGTTGGTAGTGCGGGAGATTCCGATAACACCGTTAGCAACAGTAACTCCACATCTAAGCGTACTGTTGGACTTTTGTTACGTAAGCACAACTCTGCTCTGAGCAATAACGATTGTGCACTGATATTATTTGCCATTTTTTTGATAAAAGCCTAGTCAGAAACACCCTTAAGATGGTAGGCAAGCATCCAATGCACTTTTTGATTTTTCAACTTTCCCTCGAATTTTAAAAATCTCTATTTCCAAGCTTTTTTTCTTGTAAGCCTTCTTAAGGCTATTCAACTCTGCCTTATTTTCTTCAAACATTTTTTTAAAAAATATTATTTGAGCTTGAGTTTGTTTTTTGTTAAATCCACCTTTGGTCAATATTTCCTCACCGCTGATGAGATAAGCGTTATCTTTGTGAGCTTCGTGGTGACTTGGAGCTAAATTCATAAATTCTCCTCAATCTAAAAAGAGTTAAGCACCAGTAATTGTAGCATAAAGCAAGACATTTTGTAAGATCCGCATATTCCAAGAAATTTAAACGCCCCACTAGTAGACACTTAAAACTTTTGCTATTCTAGTGTCTGGGTAGCACACGATTCTATCGTTTCGTGCATGCTATCCTTAGCGTGTCACACGTGTTGCGAAGACAACACATGCGACACTGGCCACCAAAACTACTTAAGGTTAGTTTCAATGGTTGTAGTAAGTTTAACAAATTTGCTCCATCATGTAAGGTGCTACAATATCCTGCCTAGTGCAGGTGAGGTCGTGTCTGGCATTTGCGCAAAAACGAATAAGAATCAGAACTGCATATGCGGCTCTTTATTTTATGCGTTTAACATGGGGTCATCTTCTCCGATTCCATGGCGTAAGGGGGCTTTTGGTAAACTTCGAGTGAATGTTCTGTTTACTCATAAGTGTCGCTGTGTGATTCGTTTTTTCTGCCTGTTTGTTCCAAGTCTTACTTTCCTTTCTTTGATTTTGATGCGCTATCTATCGCGTGACAGGTTAGAGCTTTGTGATTGGTGGTTGGATGTGGATGGGTTCAATCAAACGTATTGCAAGGACAAAAATTATGTCTCAAATCAAAACACTGCCTGCTGCTATTGTTAATGCACTCTCTGACTACGTATTTTGGAAAGATGAGCAGTCCCGTTATTTAGGCTGCAATACTAATTTTGCTCAACTTATTGGACTGAATGAGCCAGATAAAATTGTCGGCAGGACAGATTATGAATTGCCCTGGCAGGTGCAAGGTGATCTTGCTGAGTGCTTCCGAAGGGGTGACCAAGCTACTTTAGCTGGCAACTTTTTTGTTAATCAAATTGAAACCCTAGCCTTGCCAGAGCGTGAACCTTTACTAGTCAGCGTTACAAAAACATTGTTGCTTGGTAAGGACGGCAATACTAAGATAATTTTAGGGGTGGCACGTGATATTACTGCACGTAAGAAAACTGAGGAGGCATTAAAACAGGCCGAAGCACAGCTTAGACTTGCATCAGATGATAAACGTGTATTTCTTGCGAATCTCTGCCACAGCTTGCGCACCCCTTTCAGTGGTATCATTGGCTTGGGTGAATGCTTGATTGAAACACTCAAGGGGACGCCAGATGCACAAAATATTGAGATGATACATGGTGCAAGCTGCTTATTGTTGGAGCGTCTCAACCAAATTTTAGAACTCATCGCAACTACAAAGGGTGGGACACCCAGCATATCAAGACGCTTCGCACCTAAGGTATTTTTCAAAGAAATTTACACGCTTATGCAGCCAGCAGCACAAAAAAAGAATCTTCTCCTCACCCTTAACGCCGATGATAGCCTGCCAGAATATTTGATTGGCGATACACTGCGCCTACAGACTATAATTTCTAGTCTGATAAGCAACGCGATTACTTTTACTGAAAGTGGCACAGTCGAAATTAATGTGCGTACTACACAAGACAAGTATAAGCCATTGCTTATTTTTTCTGTGAAGGATACGGGGATTGGTATACCGTCCAACCAACATTCCGCTATTTTTAAACCCTTTGAACGTTTGCAGCCTGCTTATGTGAGGGAGACCCCAGGAACGGGCTTAGGGCTTACGCTAGTCAAAGATTATTTGGCAACGCTGGGCGGATGCATTGAAGTTGAAAGCAAGCCTGGTGAGGGCAGTTGCTTTACGGTTGAAGTGCCATATCAATGCTCAACTTCTAAAGTGCCCAGCAAGGTGTCCCATATTTTGATTGTCGAGGATAATCTTATTGTTCAGATGGCACTTAAGAAGCAGTTTGAGCGATTAAATTGTAAGGTTGATGTTGTTAGTAGTGCCTCGGAGGCACTAAAGCAACTAACCTTTCAAAACTACACCTTTGTCTTAACGGATATTGGCTTGCCCGACCAGTCGGGTCTTGTCTTAGCACGAACATTGCGTGCACAGACTACAACAAAGGATTTGCCCATTATTGCGCTAAGTGCACACATGGATGAGGAACTTGCGACCACTTGTAAAGATGCTGGTATGCAAGACGCACTTCAAAAGCCCCTGCGTCTTCAAGCAATACAAGAGCTAGCAACACGCTATGCTGTACAACAAAAATCTCAACAATAATAGAAGGTAATATATGATGACTTATACCCTATCCCCACAGATTCAGGCGATTCAAGACAGGATTGCACCCTTGCAGCAAGCGATTTCAAAGCATTCAGTCATCACGCAAATAACCACCCCTTCAGCTCTAAGCATGCTTATGAGTCAGCATGCGTTTATTGTCTGGGATTTTGTTTGTCTGCTAAAAGCTCTTTCCTCACGCATCCTATGTACATCGACACCCTGGTTCCCTGCTAGAGACCCAGACAGTGCACGGTTAGTTTATGATCTGCTCATGAGTGAAGAAACTGACGAAACACCAGCACTCTTGTATGATATAAATACTGAATCTACCGAAAAAAGAGAGCATGCAAGTCATTTTGAGCTTTATTTAGCGGCCATGCAGGAGGTAGGAGCGAATACAAAGCCTATTCATGATGCTTTGGCTTTTCTCAAAACAGGGAAATCACTTAAATTTGCACTTCAACAGCCTGATATTCTGGAGGTTACAAGAAATTTTGTGCTTCAAACATTCGCAACATTTGAGAAATCTACTCAAACTTTAGCAGCTAGTTTTACTTTTGGGCGAGAGGCCATGCTCCCCGATTTCTTCAAAGCCTGGCTCGATCAACTGAGAGTCCAGAAAATGCCTAATTGTCGCTTGCTAGTGTATTACCTCGAGCGACACATTCATCTTGATAGCTCTGATCATTTCCCAAAAGCAGCCCGTATGCTTGATAATCTTTGTGGTTCAGATAGTCTAGCTTGGAAGCAGGTCACATGTGAGGCTGAAAGAGCACTAAAAGCTCGATTAGCATTTTTAACGGGTATGACGGAAGTGCTTTAGTTCCTGGTTGGAACTATTTTTGAACAACATCGACCTTTAGCTGGGGTTCTAGAAAAAGTGGAAGACCTCTATGAGGATGCAATTCATGGGTTCAGTTATTTGGGGTTAAGCACAAAAGTAACAAATGGTTATTTGATTGTGTTAGTATAGGTTGTAAAACAACTAATCTTAAAAAGTAGCATTTACAATGCAATGTCAATGTTGTACGCTCAGGGGTGCAGATACATTTCGTCCATGTTATGTCGCTATAATTTGATAATCAACCATCATGTATAAACAAGAATTTAAATTAGCTTCAAGTGATGTCGTTCAAGGGATTAAAATGTGGCGCATTTGGCTTTTGCTCGGCTGGCAAGATATACGCCTGCGTTATCGTCGTTCTCACATTGGGCCATTTTGGATTACAATCAGTACGGCAATCATGATTTACAGCATGGGATTTTTATATGGTCGTTTATTTAAAGTTGATTTGTCGCATTACTATATTTTTCTAGCAAGTGGTCTGATTACCTGGACACTTATATCAACAATTATTATCGAGTCCAGTGATGCCTTTATGGAAGCCCAGGAGTATATTAAACAAATAAAATTGCCTTATACCTTGTATATCATGCGTATATTGACCCGAAATTTTATTGTCTTTTTACATAATCTCCTGCCCATCATACCGATCATCATTTATATGCATGTTTTCCCAAATATAATAAGTATTCTATTCGGCGTATTGGTTATCTTGTTATGTGGTGTTATCTACGGATTATTATTGGCTATTATGGGGACACGGTATCGAGATATTAAACAAATTATTAACAGTCTCGTCCAAATTATTTTTTTACTCACACCGATTATGTGGAATCCCGATATGCTACCAGAAAAATATAGGTTGCTTGCTAATCTTAACCCGTTCACACAGCTCATTAGCCCCATTCGTGCTGGCATGATTGGTAAGTTTCCAACAAAATTTAGCTTCTTCTTTGCTATTGGGTTATTGTTGTTTGGCACTTTACTGTCTTTTATATTGTTAGCGCGTTCACGCCGTAAAATTGCTTTTTGGATATGAGATGGCATCAATAACACTTAAAAATGTCACAATCGATTTCCCGATATATGGTGCACACACTCGATCATTGAAGCAACAATTGGTGCATTTAACAACGGGCGGTCTTATTAAACGTGATGAAAATGCTATTATTTCAGTACGCGCCATCGATAATGTATCATTGCAATTCAATTCAGGAGAGGTTATCGGGCTAATTGGGCATAATGGCGCAGGCAAAAGTACTTTGCTAAGAATTTTATCTGGTATTTATGAGCCAACAAATGGCAAATTGACAGTCGATGGCAAAATCTTTGCATTACTCAGCTTATCTTTTGGTATGGATTCTGAGTCAACGGGGTACGAAAATATTTTGATAAATGGTGTGATACGTGGGTTGACAAAGCAGCACATCCAAGAACTATCAGAAGAAATCGCAGCATTCACGGAGTTAGGCGATTATTTGCATATGCCAATTCGTACGTATTCTGATGGAATGCGTCTACGCTTAGCATTTAGTTTAGCTGTGCATTTATCCAGCGAAATTTTGATACTAGATGAGGTAATAGGTGTGGGTGACAATGCATTTATGAAAAAGGCTCAACGTCGCCTCGACAATTTAGTGGAACAATCTGATTTAGTCATTCTTGCATCTCACTCAGAGAAAGTCATACGTAAATTTTGTAGTAAGGTTGTGTGGTTAAATAATGGTAAAGTAGCTTTTTATGGTGCAATAGAGCAAGGACTTAAGGCATATTATGGAGCTAAATAAGTGATAAATCTATCTCTACTGATCTTCAAGTAAGCCTTGTTCTTGCAAGATGATGCGCAATGCTTTTATCGCTCTTAGTTGTATCTGGCGCACACGCTCACGCGTTAAACCTAGTTCTTCAGCAACTTCTTCCAATGTATGTTTTGAATAATCCTTTAGACCAAAACGGCGAAAAATAACAGCTTGCTGCAATTCCTCCAACTGGTTGAGCCAGGACTCCAAATGATGGTCGATATGTAATTGGGTCAGTAATTCTACTGGATCCTGTATCGTCTCATCAGCGATATTATCGGCCAGAGTTTTATGGCTATGGGCTGTTGGTGCTTCGATCGAGGCAATACTTTTCTCAAAGTCCAGCACTTTACAGACATTATTAACTGATTTATTAATTTCATGTGCGATTTCATGTAGTGTTGCTTTGCGTTTAAGTCGCTTTTCAAGTTCATTCGCAATACGCTTATACTTTCTAAGCTCTCGATGAATGTGGATCGGCAAACGTATCGTACGCCCTAAATTCATGATGGCTCGTTCAATATTTTGACGAATCCAATAGGTTGCATAGGTGCAAAAACGGAAGCCTCGTTCAGGATCGAATTTTTCGGTAGCATGTATGAGCCCAAAATTACCCTCTGCAATTAAATCCGAGAATGCTAAGCCACGATTACGATAACGTCCAGCAATCTTTACTACCAATCGGAGGTTTGCCTCAACTAATTCTTTACGTGCTTTTTCGTCACCAGCTTTTACGGCACGGGTCAATTTGCGTTCAACACTAGGGGTCAAAAGAGATACAAAGCCAATTTCATGTAAGTAAAATTGAATTGAGTCGGGTTTTTGTGTTGTTTCTTGTACTACAGACCAATTTTGCATGTCTTCAAAGCTAGATGCAATGGTGTCTGCGGCAGCACTTGCCTCATCATCGATGCCTTCATCCTCAAAGGTATCGAGTGCAATACTATTTTTATTTTGAGTGTGATCATCAGTATGCTTTTTAGCATTTGACCGATATGTTTCTTGTTCTTTGACTTCCTTTGTCATAGCTAGCTATCCTTTAGCTGTGTTGTTTAGATTTTGGCAGATAATAAAGCGGATTCACTGGGCGACCATTGTAGCGAATCTCGAAATAGAGTAACACCTTTCCGCCACTTTCTCGCCCCATTTGTGCAATTTTTTGACCAGCAGTAACATGCTGATCTTTTCGTACAAATAAATGGTCATTATAGGCATATGCAGTCACAAATCGATGGTTATGGCGGATAATTATTAAATGACTATATCCTGGCAAATTATTGTCAGCATAAACAACCGTACCGTCTGCACTTGCAAATACAGGTTGATGGAAGTTTCCAGCTATGGCAATGCCTTGTTTTTTTGCCAAAACTAAGGTGGTTGTTTCAACTATCTTGCCCTTTGTTGGCCATATCCAACAAATATGGTGAAACCAATGGCAAGATAGTGTGTGATGATGTGTTTTTTTCGGCTTCAGGGACTGTTTAGGTTTGGTGCTTATTTGATGATGATTGTTTGATTGGGATGATGAATGACACGGTAAGTGGAGGTGTTGACCAACCGACAGAGTGTATGGTGCACGTAAATGGTTAGTATGTGCTAACAAGCGATAAGAAATGTGGTATTTGCGTGCAATATGGTGCAAAGTATCGTTTAACTTTACCCGATAAACCCGTGTGCACAATTTAGAGTTATGGCCAGTAGGAGCTTGTTTTGCATAAAGCACATTTGAAAAAAAGCACAGGCTGATAAATAAGAAGCACCTAATCATGGTTTTTCTAAATCACTCAACCAATCTTCTGCTTCATTAAATATGGCATAGTTCGTAAAATCAATTTTTAGGGGTGTGATGGAAACATAGTTATTGTGTACTGCATAAAAATCAGTTTCTTCTACAGAATTTTCTTCTGTACCAACCGACCCAAGCCAGTAGATTTTTCTGCCATGTGGATCTTTTTCTTCAATGACTGATTTGGTCTTGCGACGTGAACCTAAACGCGTTATTTTGTAGCCTCGTAAGGCATCAAGAGGGATATTGGGAACATTAACATTTAACATGCTACACTCTGGGAATGGCTTTTCTAGCATATGATGTACGAGGCGCATGGTGATTTCTGCTGCGGTCTCAAAATAGTTTGTATTTAATTCGTCCGTGACCAATGAAACGGCCATAGATGGTAAACAAAAAAAATGACCCTCAATAGCTGCAGCAACAGTACCCGAATACAACACATCACTGCCTAAATTAGCACCGCAGTTAATGCCTGACAGTACTATATCGGGTTTGAATTGCTTGAGCAGGCCTGTTATAGCTAAACGCACACAATCAGTCGGAGTGCCTTCAACACTTGCACGGTAGCGACTAAGCCATTTTACTCGCAATGGCAAATCTATAGTAAATGAGTGGCTTGCACCACTTTTCCTGCGATCAGGTGCGATAATAAATATTTCTGTTGATTTGTCTGGGCACTCTTTGCGCAGAGTACTTTCTAGTTGAAGTACACCTTCGGCATAGATTCCATCATCATTACTGATCAAAATTTTCATAATAAACCTAGTTGCAATCGTGCTGCTTCTGAAATACGACTACGATCCCATGGTGGAAAAAATACTAACTCAACTTCAACAGCAGCAATATCATTCAAACTACCGACCATATATTTTATATCTTCTATCAGTACAGGCCCCATGCCACAAGTTGGAGCAGTGAGGGTCATGGTGATAAAGGCGGTGCATTTAGTTTGATGGTCAGTCCCAGCATCTTTTAGTGGCACAAGACGACAATCGTAAATTAAACCTAAGTCGGCAATATTGATTGAAATCTCGGGATCAAAACAGGCTCGTAGTTTATCCCATACCTTATCTTCGAGGGGTGCATCATCGGGCAGGGCAGAAACAATGCTAACTAATTCACGGTCTAGCGCATCTGCATCTTGGCCACGAATACGTACCAAATTTGCGTAAACTTGCACCGTAAAATGTGAGCCAAGTTGCTGCATAATCGTCACCATCGTGCCTTTACGCAACATGATAGGTGTCCCTTGCGGGATTAATACTGCATCACAATCACGTGTTAAGGCCAAGGTATTTTGCATGTTAGGTTGCATCATCATATATCGTGGCTGTCTTGCCTACTTGAGACGCAGGCTTTACACTGAAACTATCGCCACAACCACAGGTTTGATCGATGTTTGGATTTTGAAAAACCAACTGCTTTTGCCCCATTCCCAGATCAATGTAATCAATTTCAGTGCCCTTCAACATTTCTAAGCTCTCTCGATCAAGGTAAACAGGTAAAGTACGGCACATAATGTGCACATCATGCGCTCTGCCTCGCTCGACAACATCCATATCATAGGACCAGCCAGAACATCCATCTTTTCTTACAGCTAACCGAAAACCGTGTAAACCACGCCTATTCACAATACCTTGAATATGCAACTGGGCACTTTCTGTTAATTTAATTGGTGCAGGCATCAGCATCATTAAAAATCTCCAAATCCTAGTTCATTCGATCAACTCATGCCGATAGAGTGTAACACATTAACAACCCGAATGGGGGCATTTTTGTTTTGGGTTGACAAATTTATTTCTAATACTTGAATTGCCTATCATCTTATACTACAATCGGGCGATCATCTTGCTCTTCTGGGGAAGGTGGCACAAAATAAGCAATACATAACTATAACACAGGAGATCCAGCCGTGAATAAAAAAGCAGAAGCATCTCAGACCTTGTCTTTCAAAGCCGAGCATAACGAGCTCTTGCATCTAGTCACACATTCGTTGTATACACACCCCGAAATTTCAATACGAGAACTCATTTCAAATGCTTCTGACGCAAACAATAAAATGCGATTGGAAGTTTTACGAGGGAAGCAAGTATACGGTGATGATAGCACATTAAAAATTCAGGTATACTTCGATAAAGAAGCACGAACTATCACCGTGCGCGATAATGGCATTGGGATGAGTCGTGCAGAATTGATCAAAAACTTGGGCACGATTGCCTTATCAGGCACTAAACGTTTTTTAAAGCAACTCAGTGGCAATCAAACAAAAGATAGTCAATTGATCGGACAATTTGGTGTTGGCTTTTATTCAACCTTCCTTATCGCAGATAAGGTAACCCTAAAAACGCGTGCTGCTGGACTAGATGCTTCAGAAGGCGTAAGCTGGGAATCGAAGGGGAAAGGTGAATACAGCGTAACATCTGTAAAAAAAGAAACACGTGGTACCGAGGTTATTCTGCACCTTAAAAAAGATGCCGATATGTTTTTAGATGATTGGAAATTGCGCACTACCATTAATAAATACTCAGATCATATTATCTGGCCAATTATGATGAAAGAACCAGTTCTTGAGTCAGGTGATGACGAAAAGGGTGGAGATCCTAAACAAGCACAAGCAGGGGTTGAAGAAAAAGAACAAGTCGTCAACCAACATAAGGCACTGTGGAGACAAGCGAAGAAAGACATCACAGATGAGGACTATCAAGCTTTCTATAAGCACATCAGCGGAGACTTTAGTCCAGC
This sequence comes from Gammaproteobacteria bacterium, assembly GCA_003354005.1. GTDB lineage: Bacteria > Pseudomonadota > Gammaproteobacteria > PIWD01 > PIWD01 > PIWD01. The sequence continues at coordinate 13,558 of PIWD01000011.1, forward strand.
CTTGACATGGTCACACAACCTAGTTGAAGGCAAATTAGAATATGTCAGCTTACTTTACATTCCAGAGAAGGCACCTGTTGATTTGTGGAATATGAAGCAGCGCAAGAATATCAAGCTATATGTACAACGTACTTTTATTCTTGAAGATGCAGACCAGTTTTTGCCAGGTTACTTGCGGTTCGTAACTGGTATTATTGATTGCAATGATCTGCCACTTAACGTGTCACGTGAATTGTTACAGGACAACAAAATTGTAAATACCATCCGTAGTGCCTGTGTCAAACGTATCCTTGGCCTATTGGAGGCCTTAGCAAAAAAAGAGCCAGAGAAATACATACAATTTTGGAAGGCATTCGGCCAAGTGTTGAAAGAAGGTCCAGCCGAAGATTTTAATAACCGTGACCGTGTTGGTAAATTATTACGCTTTGCGAGTACTCATGATTCTGAAGAAGTCCAAAGAGTTTCCTTGGCTGATTATCTCAGTCGCATGAAACCAAAACAGGATAAAATTTATTATCTTACCTCTGACAGTTTCTTAGCTGCAAAAAAAAGCCCTCATTTAGAAATCTTTAAGCAACGTGGCATCGAAGTTCTCCTACTCCATGATCGCATCGATGAATGGCTTGTAACGCATTTGTCTGAGTTTGAAGGGAAGCAGCTACAATCTATTGCAAAAGGAAAACTTGATTTATCGGATCTAACACCTGATGTAAAAGAAGATAAGCAGGCAAGTGAGGTGAAAGCGAAGCAGACAAAACTAAAAGATGAGCTCAGTGGCATACTCAGCCAAATGAAAACTATCTTAGACGGCCAGGTAAAAGAAGTGCGTTTTACAGATCGTCTTATTGATTCACCATCCTGCATAACCGTTGCGCAGGATGATATGAGTGTACAACTCAACCGACTATTAAAACAGGCGGGGCAGCCTGTCCCTGAAAGTGCCCCCATTTTAGAACTTAATCCACAGCATATCATCATACAAAATCTACATGCTGAACAGGATGAAAAACGTTTTGCACAATGGACAAAGCTGTTATACAGCCAAGCACAGTTAGCGGAAGGTGGGCAACTCAATGATCCAAGTGGCTTTGTGCATGTTATGAATCAATTAATTAGTCAGTTTATTAAAACTCCATCTCAAAAATAGAAAGTGCAACAAAAGTGAGTTGATCAAGCTGCACCTAATGTTCACTAGAAGGGTTGTGTCAAGCCTCGTTTGATATATTCTTGTTTTATCTTTGGTAAAAACAAGAAAAAACCCATTATTTTAATGTTTTTTCTTGACATGGCTTTTTGATACATGTACAGTACACCTGGATAAGCAACAACAGATACGACAAGACACACTGTACACACAGAATGTCGTATTGTCCAGTTGCTTTTCGATCTCGCCGTTCATACTGAACTGGTGGTGTGTGAATTGGGTTTATACATAGGGGAAGAGAAGTGCCTGTTGAAATTCAGAAAATATTAGAATATTACGTATCAGACTTGGTGCGGTCTTTGAGGATTCTGGATTTCCGTAATCCCTTCAATAAGGGAAAACCGACCAAAACAGAATGTGAGGAGTTTGATGAGCTTCTAAAGAACCAACAGAGTGTTGCAGGAATTGCGAAGATCAATTGTCCAAACTATTCCTATACAAAGTTGTTGAGCCTAGATCCAAAGACTGGAAATACAGCCAATAGTGGGGAAAAGATTCCTCGTTTCAATGATAGGGAACAGACTATAACTACCGATAAAGCAGGGGAGATTTACAGCTTGCTTGCATCATATCTTAAGAAACGTAAGTTAGAATGGTTCAGAGGAGAGTATGATAATAGCCCTGTTAGATTGCTTCTGCTTTGTCTTATTAAAGAGGTGAACGCTATCTCTTCAATATCAACAACAATTGATGATATATATGACCGCACACGTTTACTGTCGATGTTCTGCCAAAGGCTGTGCGATAGTAATAATAGTGAGATTTTAAAAGGTGAAGTGAAGAATGGCAAGGAAACATTATATAATATGCTGGAAAAGGTTTCTATACGTGCGGAGAAGTTAGCATCTGATATTGGGTTCGAATTGCGTAAAAGGAGTGTCAGAGATCATCTGAATAATTGGTGCAGTGAACGCATCAAGTTGCGCAATGACTTTCTGGGATTTATTTTCCACATTATGTCCGAAAGCAAATCTCGCATTGGTGGCAGTGGGGTTAGCTCTATGGTTACGACGATTACAGATAAGTCTTTTTTAATCCATAGCGAAGAAAATGTTGAACTCTTCGATATGCGCCGATATGTTTTATTCAAGAAAATTCTATCTAGAAATGATGCGGATAAAAAAGGTATGGATAGTAAGTACGGAACGAGAGTAGTGCCAGAGGAATCCATTTTAAAGTTAGATGATAAGAAGGAGATTGTTACTAGTCAGTACTGGATTGATGCGCTATCTCAAAAGAATCTTGGAAAAGAAGCAGAAGATAAAGATTTTGTAAATAGCAGCACAGGATTCCCAAAAGAGATTCTGGAACATGCGCATGGCAAAGTTCTCATAAAGCTTTTCGTCGAGATCAATGGCCTGATGGAGGTTTTTGATAAGTATGAAGAGGATGTTAAGGCGATTCAGGCGGCTGCCTGTTTCGGTGGAGATAATTTACTTTATTCTAGTTTGCCAGTATTTGTCAATAATACGTTCAAGGGAGCCGAAGCACTCGATAGTAAGATATTGAAAAAAATGAAAGAGATTATAGATATACTTAATCAGGATTCTATACTTACTGATAAGGCACATGGATTCAGCAACTACGCGAAGCATAATAGTGCGGCCATTTGTAGTTATGACTCTTTTAGCGAGCAACGAACTGTCTGTGCAATACACATGAGAGAAGTAATAAAATTTGTTGAGCAGTCAGAAGGCAAGTTCGTAAGCAACAAAGTCAATATTTTTCGTAATATTTTAACGAGTTTTGAGAAGCAGAGAGATAGTTCGAATTTTATGAATTATCTACTTGATCTTAAAGGCAAGAATCGTATAAAGTGCAGTGCCGGAGAGTTGGAGTTTTTACAAAAAAACTTAAATTGCAGTGAGAGAAAACTTGGAAAAATAAAAGACTTTCAGGATCATAAATATGAAGAGGACGGGGATGCTTGCAAATCAGAACTGGGCAACTATGTTGTTGAGGAAGAGGAGAATAGTTTTGTAGGAGATGCAGATTCAAAGCAAGATGAGTTAAAGGATGAGGAGTTGAGGTTAATACCAGAAATAACTAATCCAACCAGTATAGATACCTATTTCCTTGATAACGTTTCTGAATTACTTGATAATACTGTGACTTTTTTTGGTGCTGCTAAAGTTACAGAAGTTACATCAGATTATAAATATACCATCATTAATAATGCACCTCATGAAGATAGTTGGTTTCGTCGTGGTAAAAGCACTCAGTTCAACTATTTAAAGCACATATCGCACAATAAGGAGAATTGGAGTGAAATTATAGGAGCTATCGAACGCTACGAATCTCTTGTTAGTATTAGTAATAGTGCCTTGATTAAAAGCTGTGAGCTGCAAGGGATGAAAGATGTAAGTTGGAAAATCCAAAAAGAGATCAAATATATCAATTCTCTCATAAAATCGTTGTACTTCTGGAGTGGGGAAACCAAGAAAAAAATGAGATGTTGGATAAGTATTTTTGTCCTCTTGAAGAAAGAAGTGGATAGGATTCGACGTAGTGCTAAAGGTTGTGAGAGACCCTCTTTATGGTTGGATGCAGATAATGCATTAATGTCATGCAGCTATAGCTTATTTCATACTAAGATCGAGAATCTAGTAGGTAGGGGAGACAAGACAGCAACTTTAGTTCAGTCTTTACTGGACGGAAAAAAAGAGTTAACAGAGAAATTATGCAGTAATTTGCTAAGTCATGCAGGAGAAGATAGAAGCTCTGTCTTGGGATCCGCAGCCTTTGCAGTTGTCTGCACGAAAGGAGATGATACTCTGGTGGAGGAGGCGTTAAAGTATTTACTGGGTAAAGATGAGGTACTTGTGAAGTACTATGCAAAAAGACAGCCCCATTTGGCGAGACGTCTCGCCAAATACTATTTGAATATACATCTCACTAAAGAGGCAGCCAAGTTTTTTGGCATAGCTATTGAATTTAGCGATACAGAATCTAAAAACGAGTACAGCGAAGAAGTTCTTTCTATACTAGACGAAAAAGATTTATATAAATTAGGGATAAAGCAGATAAAGGAAAACGGGGAGTTAGCACTCAAATGCTTTGCTAAGACAGCTAGCTCAAAAGATAGTAAAATATCTCACAACTCTAAATTAAAGATTGCTTCAATCATTCTCAGTAATGAAAATATGGATAAGACCAAGGTTAAAGAAGTTCTATATAATTTTGAGCCTTGTGATCTGGAAGAGTATAAGGAAGAGATTCAGGATGAGGGTAGAATTAATAATGCTAAAAGATGCTTAAAATTACTAAATGAAGAGGGTGCTAGAAAGTATATTGCAGAGGTCAAAGACTGGTCTAAAACTAAGTATCACAATATAATCTATGCTGATGATCTGCTCTATGATATTGAGCCAGGTTGTAGCACTCTTTCACAAGTTGATTCTAACCTGTTGAGACTTATTTTTCTCTCTGCTGGAAAATCCCTGGGCAAGAAGGAGTTGTTGCGATTATTTAAGCGATTGCCTTGTAATCATCACAAGGAATGGGAAGTAAGAAGAAAAGCCGTTGAACTAGGCGCACCTTCAGTTGTTAAAGATGTTTTAAATTGTGTTCCCTATTCTTTAGTAATTGAACTCTTGGGTAATACAATCGAAGAGAAGAACGTGGAGGGTCAGGATGCTAATAATTTAGTTGCCAAATTATTTTTTAAGCATGTTTTTCCAAAAGAGGACGGTAACACTAGAAGTATATCAAATAATGAAGCTAGGTATATAATCGCAAAGTACTACTCCAAGAAATACAAACGTAATGTGACGCTTGTGAAAAAGCTAAGAGGGATTCTGCTGAATATCAAAATTATTGATGTCAACTTCAAGAGTATTTTGGAAAATGATGTTTCTAAGGAAACAGAATTCCTTCTAAAGATTCTTGCATGTAGTCATAAATTTGTTATGGAGATGCTTTTTAAGGCGTATACACTTGGTGATAAAGGGCTTCAGAAGAATAGAAAAAAAGCCATTTTGTATTTTAAAAGGAGCTTTACATCATCCATATGTGGTAGTGGTGTGAAGGCAGAAGTTCTTTACAATGTTAAGGCTATTCGTCTATATCATCATCTGAATAATTCAGGAGATCTGACTAATGAAATTAATAAATATCTGTCTGGTACTGCGGGAGTAAGGTTTCTTATCAGGAATCCCATAGATTCTGATAAAGAGTTGCTCTCTAAATATATAAAGGTCAAATTAGAAGGAAAGGCATTTTGTGACCTCAAATATTTGATTGGAAGAATAGACGAAGATGGAGTAGTTATGCATGAGTCGTTGAGAGAAGATGCGCAAGATGCGTATGTGAAGCTGGTAATAGAAATGCAGAATCTGTCTGGTGATGAAGAAAACAAGTTATATGAATTCTATACCAAGAAATTTTCCCGTAAGAATAATAATGGAGGAGGGTACGCTCCCATATGCAGAAGAGAAATAAAAAGGGTTAGAATGAGAAATCATACATTGGAAGGGATAACCTCTGATGAGGAAGAAAAAATTCTAAATGGTGTCACGTGTGAGCCAAAAAGCTCGGAGTTAGTTATGCCCTCGCTTCTTGCATCCTCGCAACATAAGTTCCAAGGTGTAGATGGTAGAATTGGGATCAATGTTCAAGCTGAATCTAACATAGTGGGGGTAGGGTATTAACTTAACTGAATATCTTCAAAGCTTATATCAAATAATTCTCTAACAGGTAGTTTGTTCTATTGGAAAGGGGATCTTTTATTTGAGAGAAGCTAAGGCGACTCGCCTTAAGCAACCCTGGAGGTGATAGGTGTTTCTTGAGCTTCTGTTTAATTTTAGTATCCTCTGTTGTAGCGAAAAATAAAAAAGAGATTGTGTGTGGCCTGATATAATAGTGGTTTTTGATTTGTTTTAGGTAAGAGCAGGGGGGAATCTTGTTGCTTTTTTATGTTTTTCTTGATATTATTTTTTGTTCAAAGTACAGTGAGAGATGCGAAGGGTTGTTGGTGGACTCATGTTGTGAGTTAGAAGAAATTTGCTGGATGGCGGTAGTTCCAAAAATGAGTGAATGCACCCAAATAACCCAACAGCAAAGATAACAAAATATACTGTATATGCCAAGATCTCGTTACTTGGTGCTTTTCAACATCACCAGGTTTGTGGCAGTATGTGGGCGTTTTACAAGATAGGAGGAGAAGAATGTTAGAAAGTATAAGTACTGAGATAATAGAATGGTTCGTAAATTTTAATCTGAGTCATGTACGTTGGGCATGGTCGAAGGAGAAACTGAACAAAACAGAACGTTGTGAGTTTGATGAGCTGCGTAAGATTTTTATTAGGATATACTCAGAATGCGATGTTCAGGAGAGTTGCTTTGCATATGGGGATGGTACTCAAGAACCCAAGGAGCTAGATAAAGACTTGCATGTCCCTAAAAATGTAACGTGCAAGTGTTCCAATGCCTTTTCTTCAATATGGGAGATAAGTACTCTGATTGACACATGGAATGAAAGTCGTAAGAAGCGATGGATGGGAAAGGGGTATAAAAATGACCCGCTCAGCACACTTGTGTATTTTTTGAATAATGAGATGTATGGACTTAGGGGCTTGGTAGTAGGCAGCGATACAGAGGAGAGGATTAATAAGGTGCTAAAGTTCGTCAAGGCATTGTGCAATAACAACAAGAATCCCATTTTCAAAACTGAATATAGAACCAAAACTGGCTCCATCTATCTTCTTTTGCGTAATATCAAGATTCATCTCGAAAGCTTAAAGGCGGATCTTGAAGAGAAAATTAAAATCAATAGTGTTAAGGATTCCTTGGAGAAGTGGTATATTAAGCGTAGAGGGTTGCGCAATAATATTACAACCTTTATTTTCCATATTATGGCCGATCACAAGCATCATATTAGCCACAAAGATACTTCCTATCATGTTACTAAGATTACGGCTGATACTTTCTCTTTCAGTGGGACAGAATTCGAGAATCAATACGGGAAGCTCTTTACGATGAATCAATATCTTTTGTTCAAGTCAGTTCTACTTAACAGTAACAGTAGAAGTGCTGAGAAGATTCAATTTATTAACAACGACGAGGAGTTAGTAACTATTCCAGGAGACAAGCTTATCGACATTGTTGATGGTAAGATTAAAGTCAACAAGGAGTTGTATCTTATACTGTTTGGTGATGAGTCTAGAGTAGTTAGAACAGGATACTCCAAAGTGATTTTTGAGAGTGAGCATAAGGGAGAACTCATAAAATATTTTATCATACTCAATGCTATGGTTAAGATTTTCGATGAATACAACAAAAGCATCGATGCACTTTTGGATGCCATCGGTTTCGGTGGCACTACTTTGATTTCAAATTTACCAAAGTATATCAGGAATATGCTCCAAGGGGCGAAATCACTCAATGAAAAGATATATAGTACTATGAGAGAGATGAGAGATATAATTCTTGGTATAGAATGTGATGAAAAGAATTATCAAGACAGCTACTATAAAAAACATTTTCATGCGGCCAATGGTGCGGCTACTAATTTTAAAGTTCAACAAAGTGATTGCACTGTATTAACAAGAAGAATAGACAAATTTGCCAATTTGGACAGTATAGAACTTAGTGAATATGAAGTTGATACTTTAAAAAGGATTAGAGCAGTACTTACGGAGCGTAAAGATAACTTGGAATTTGTCAATAAACTGCTTGATCTCAAGGGCAGGGATTGTGTGTTGAACCTCAAAAGTGAGTTGAATAATATAAATGAGCGAATAGAAGAACTTGAACCAGAACAAAAGGAGTTAGAGTACTCCCATGATAATTCATCTGATGAGAAAAGCTATGATGAGGATGAAGACTCAGCTGGACAACGATATAAACATTTAGAGGTCAAATTAGCAGTTATAGGGATTGAGGAGGATTTTTATACCCTTTGTAACAGTAAAAAAGTAGACTGCATTTATACTCATGTGCCTAGTGGGGATAGTTTGCTTCCTGGAAAAAGTACTATGTTCCACTATTGTCAGCATCTTACTAGGAAGCAGGACGAATTACTAGAAATTATAAGCAATATCAGTGAGATCAAGGTAGGTAATCAATGGAGCTATGCGAGAAGAAAGTTTTCCAAAAAGGAGTATGATAGACTGGAAATGATAAATCGAAGAATTACTAAAGAGATCCAAATAATCGATGGAAAAATGGAGTCACTTTATTTCTGGAGTTCTACGACCAAGAAAAATTTAAATCTTTGGAAGAGGCGTTTTACTTTATTGAAGGAAGACGTGGATGAAATAAAACTACATGTTAAAAATCATTGTAAGTGTATGTTATGGCAGGAGTCCAGTCTTGTGTGGAAAAATGGCCAGTATGATGAGTCTCATATCTGTAAGATCGCTAAGCTTGGTGACAAGAAGGCACTTGACATTATGGATTTAATGTCTGGCAAGGTATTGTCAGATGAATTCTGCAATAAGTTGTTAGAGTTGGATCAAGAAGGTGCAGATCTATTAGTAAAGTTTGCAATTGTTCGCGCGGAGGGAGATGATATTCTAGCAGAAAATTCGTTGAATGCTTTGATGTTAGTAAATAAAGAAATTGTGCAAGCATATGCGAACAATCCTAAATTAAAGGGGCAGTGTCATTTAGCAAGACGTCTTGCCAGGTACTATTTGAAGAGTAATGATACTGAAAGTATGCTTAAGTTTTTGGATATAGCTATTAAACTTGGTGATACTGAAGCTATAAAGCTGGCTTGTAAAATCATGGATACTGAAGAACTTGCATTGAGGAATAAAGTTCTTCATGTACTAGGAAGTAAGGAAGCATTAGGATACTTCACTAGTGTGCTGGCTGAATCAAGAGATGAGCGTTGTTGTGAAGGTGCTAGAATGCAGATTATTCATATCCTTCTTAGTAATTATAGGTTCCTTCTTAGTAATTATAGGTTCTTGTTCAATTATGACAGTAACGAGCAGAAAAATGAGCAAAATGAGCAAAAAGAACTTACCAAACTTGATTTTGAGGCATTGGATTTTGTCATTGAATGCGAGTCTTTTGAAAAGGAGGTGAGGATAGATTTGCTCAATCAATTACTAGAAAGTTGCACTGAGAATGTTGATAGAGATCGTAAAGTAGAGATGAAGAGAAAAATGGTTGAACTTGGTTCTGATAGTGCTATTGATGATGTTTTCAAGCATGTGGATAGGTGGCATCTTTTTAAGGAGGTTGTTGGTGAGGATAATGTAGATTATGCTTTGCATTTGTTCGATTGCATTCATGAAGGCCAAAATATGAAGAAACTATCGGTTACCAAGGCTGGATATGAGATGGCAAGGTTCTTTGAGGATAGAAAGAGGTATGAGGAGTCCCAAAAATGCCTGTTAAAAATCGTAGGCAATGATGATCTCTTAGATATTTTGAGAAAGGATGTTTCTTCTAAAACAGAGGATATGATAAAGTTTTTTGCAGATCGCGGTAATTGGAATGCTAAAAAACTACTTTTTGAGGAATATGCACTTGGTCTCCGTCTTGATGTGAGTGACAAAAATGCTTATGACTATTTTCGTCAGTACAGAGGCTTGTGCGAAGAAAAATCAAGAACTGATACTAACAAGATAGATCTTAGGGTATCCTACAATGTTGAACTTATTCGTCTATTTTTTGTGAGGGGGCATGTTGGAGCTGATAATATAATTTCCACTCGTATGGGAAATCAGGAAGTACTCTTACTTCTAGGCAATCTAGAGGCTGCCGATCTGAAGATATTTTTTAGATATATAGAACTTATTTTACAAGGAAAGTATGCAGACGGCTCTGGCTTCGATAGGGTCGAATTTTTAGTTAAGCAAGTAGATATATGCGTCTCCTCCCACGATAATAATAATATGTTGTACAAAGAGCTGCAAACCTATGTGTCCAGTGCGAGAATCAAGCTCAACCCGATCTCCCTGGAGACAAAGGGTGACTCTGCAGGCCTTACAACAATACCCGATGAAACTGAGTTATTACGAGAAATGGCTAAAAACAATAAAAAGGAGGATGATTGTAACGGTAATTCTGATTTCATACCAGTGACAGCCAATACGTTCAAAAATAATGGTTTGTTGACTAATGGTTTCTGCAATGAAGAGGTGCTGGAAGACCCACAGCTACAGGCACAGATGAGTTGCTAGAATAGTCAACAGCGACTGTTTATTTGCGGGAGTGTTTCATATAAACTATTAACAACGAGATTGCAGCAGGTGTAATTCCTGGTATACGCATTGCATGTCCAATTGTTGGGGGGGTTGCACGTACTAGCTTTTCGCGCACTTCATGCGATAAGGCTTCAATTGTGTGATAATCAATATCTGCTGGGATGTCCATACTCTGGTATTTTTGCATACGTTTAATTTCAAGTTGTTGCCGATCGATGTAACCAGCGTATTTTACCTGTACTTCTAGTTGCTTCCATACAATGTCCTCAATTGTCTCTGCCTGGCTATTTTTATCGAGCAATTGTGTGATTGCTTGCCATGATGCATTAGGTCTGCGCAATAGGCTTTCTAATGTGTAATGCTGTTCTAATTTAGCCTGTAAGATTGACTCTATCCAGGCATGTTTCACATGATCAGGTGCAAGTACTGTTTTCTTTAGCAAGGCTCTAGCTTTTTCTAATTGTTGCTGCTTATCCAGTAGCTGTTGGTATCGTTTTTGATCGACCAAGCCCAACTGGTAGCCTTGTTCGGTCAAGCGTAAATCAGCATTATCCTCACGTAGTAACAGGCGGTATTCAGCTCGACTCGTGAACATACGGTAAGGTTCTTGTATGCCCTGGGTGATTAGATCATCGATTAAAACACCGATATAAGCCTGTTCACGGCTGGGATACCAATAAGGCTTACGTCTGACCTTGTTCGCTGCATTAAGTCCAGCGATCAATCCCTGGGATGCCGCTTCTTCATAACCCGTAGTGCCGTTAATCTGACCAGCAAAAAATAGCCCTTCAATTAATTTACTCTCTAACCATGGGGATAAGCCACGCGGATCAAAGAAATCATATTCAATCGCATAACCAGGACGTGTGATGTGAGCCTGTTCAAGTCCTTTTATACTGCGCACTAACGCAATTTGTACCTCAAATGGCAAACTGGTTGAAATTCCATTTGGATAAAATTCATGACACAACAAACCTTCTGGCTCTAGGAAAATCTGGTGTGCTGTACGATCAGCAAAACGCACAACTTTATCTTCAATCGACGGGCAATAGCGTGGACCAACGCTTTCAATGGCTCCATTGAACATTGGCGAATCATGAAGTGAACGGCGAATGATCGCATGGGTATCAGTATTAGTATGTGTGATGTAACAACAAACCTGATCAGGTATCGGATGTGTTGGGGGTAAAAATGAAAAACGAGGTAAGGGTTGATCACCCCACTGCTCTTCAAGTTGACTAAAATCAATACTACGCCCATCAATACGCGGTGGTGTACCTGTTTTAAGTCGTGCTACACAAAAGGGGAGTTTCCGTAGTTGTACTGCTAAATCAAGTGATGGTGCATCCCCTGCACGTCCGCCCTGATAATTTGATTGTCCAATATGAATTTTCCCTGATAAAAATGTACCTACGGTTAACACGATGGTATCTGAAAAAAAATGCTCCCCACCGCTGGTCACGATACCCATTAGACGATGATCATCTAAAATAAGGCTATGGACCGCCTGCTGAAAAAAATAGAGATTGGTTTGTTCTTCGAGTAGCTGACGTACGGCTTGTTTATACAAGGCTCGATCTGCCTGGGCGCGTGTTGCGCGAACTGCTGGCCCTTTGCTAGCATTCAAAGTGCGACAATGAATACTGGCACGGTCAATTGCTCGTCCCATTAAACCACCTAGCGCATCAATTTCTTTCACTAAATGCCCCTTTCCAATACCTCCAATAGCTGGGTTACAAGACATCTGCCCAAGCGATTCAATTTGGTGGGTGACTAGAAGTGTGCGTGCGCCCACACGTGCAGCAGCACCCGCTGCCTCAGTGCCAGCATGCCCACCTCCAACGATGATAACATCAAACTTCCTGCTGGTTTGACGGCTTGTAACTGACATTAATCTTACTTCCCAATACAAAATTCACTAAAAATTTTACCCAATAAATCATCTGATCGCACTACGCCAGTTATTTCCCCAAGTGCAAGCTGTGCCTCTTGCAACGTACTCGCTAACAGCTCCAATGCCTCGGATGCTCGCCAGGACTCACGTGCTGTAATGATACAAGACTGTGCACGCTCTAAGGCATCAAGGTGACGCCGTCGTGCCATAAATGTGCCCTCCAACGATGAGGTATCAAACCCCATACAATGCTTTAAATGCACCCTTAATACATCAATTCCCAATCCATCTTTAGCCGATACAAATAGTCGATTACTGTGTATGTGCTCTGCTTGATTCAAGGCTAAGCATGTTTCATGATTATCGATCAAATCAATTTTATTGATTATGAGTGTTAATTTGTCCTTATAATCTTCAAGGGGCAGGTCTAGCGATTCTGGCCAAAATAGTTTTGTGTCAATCGGTTCATCATTTAGCAATGGTAAGATCATGCAATTGTACACAACATTAGCATCAACCATCAATAATATACGATCCGCTTGTTTTAAGGCTAAGCGTGTTCGTACTATACCTAAACATTCAATTTTGTCCTGTGTGATATGCACGCCGGCTGTATCAAGTATGTAGACTGGCATACCATCAATTTGAATCGTTTCCTGAACAATATCACGAGTTGTTCCAGGATGCTCCGTTACAATAGCACAATCTTTGCCTGCCAAATTGTTTAAAAGGCTTGATTTGCCAACATTAGGGGCTCCCAATAAAACAATTTTCATCCCTTCTCGTAGCAAAGCACCCTGAGAGGCTTGTTGAATGACCTTTTTGCACTGCTGCTCCAAATCTAGAAGCTTTTTCTCAATCTTGTCAAGTGCTAATGGATCAATGATATCTTCAGCAAAATCTAACATTGCCTCAACATGAACCCGTAGTTCAGAGAGCAGGGCAACAAGCTGATGGATTCGCTCTGAGAATCGACCCTGTAGTGACTGTACAGCAAACATAGCTGCCTGTTCAGAGCTAGCATGAATCAAGTCAGATATTGCTTCAGCCTGTGCTAAGTCTAGTTTCCCATTTAAAAAGGCTCGTTCAGAAAATTCACCTGGATGTGCCAAACGAATGCTGCTCGCAACCTGTCGGACAGCCTGCAACAAGTTATCAAGTAATATTGACCCACCGTGAGCCTGTAATTCTAGAACATCCTCTCCCGTAAATGAATGGGGTGCTGGGTAAAAAATTGCGATGCCTTGGTCAATAGTGACGTGCTGCTTATTATAAAACGGTAACAATGTCGCATAACGTGGGAGCAGTTTACGCCCCAAGATAGAAAGCATCACCTGCCGTGTATCTGAACCAGAAACACGAATGACTCCAATTCCAGCTACACCACGTGAGGTAGCCTGTGCAACAATTGTGTCCATTGAGCCTTACAGGGCAACATTAGCCGCTTTTTGCGGTGACTGCTGCTGATCAAAACGTCGCATAATGTACCACTGCTGTAAAACAGATAAGCAGTTGTTAACCAACCAATATAAAACTAGACCCGAAGGGAATGTTAGAAATAAGAATGTGAAGAATACAGGCAATAACATCATTACTTTAGCCTGTGTTGGATCAGCTGGCGGTGGGTTCATGCGTTGTTGCCATAACATCGTCAACCCCATCAAAATAGGTAGTATAAAATAAGGATCTTTACCAGATAAATCATGAATCCACAACATAAACGGTGCATGACGCAACTGAACACTTTCAAGCAGTACGTAATAAAGAGCAATGAAAAAAGGAAACTGAACCAACATCGGCAAGCATCCACCCAATGGATTCAGCTTTTCACGTCGATAGAACGACAAGGTTGCCTCAGAGAGCTTCTGACGATCATTGCCATATTGCTGTTTGAGTTGTTCAATCTTTGGCTGTAATTGACGCATCTTCGCCATTGAGCGATAGCTTGTCTCCGAGAGCTTAAAGAAGAGTCCCCGAATTAATACGGTCACTAAAATAATTGAAACACCCCAATTACCAACCCATTGATTGATATGCTTTAGTATCCAAAAAATAGCAGCCGAAATCATCCACAACCAACCATAATCAATTGTTAAGTTTAATCCCTTCGCTAAGGATTCTAATTTCTCCTCAATTTCAGGACCAATATATAAGGTGCTTTGTACAACCTGAGTCTTGTTAGGCTGTACCGTAAATTGTGGTGCGACAAATCCCAGTGTATAGTGTTTATCCGCTGTTACACGACTATAATATCGATTATTTTGTAGCCGTTGTTGATCAGCAATCCAAGAAACAAGAAAATAAGGCTGCTGCATTGCTAACCATCCGCCTTGAATGACTTGGTTTAAATTTTTATCATCTAAGTGACCATAGGAGAGTTTTTTATAGGGCTTTTTATCAGTATAGATTGCACCACCATCATAGTTGCGTGCACCACCAAAAAATGAATGTTTGCTACGGCTTCCAGGCTTTTGACGCTGTATTTGTGCATAGAAATACCCTTTCCATGGTTGTGAACTACCATTTTTCACTTGATAGGCCATGTTCACATCATAGTGCCCACGACGAAATGTAAAGATTTTTCTCAACTGAACGCCCTTAGCGTCGCGCCAAGAAAGTACAACCTGCAATTTGTCTTTGCCATCTTCCAAGTGATAGTAACGCGCTGTACTATCATAAACCACAGATTGGTCTGACCGTGCTGAGCTGAAAGACCCAGCCAATGAACTTTGAGCAATGTAAAAATTATTTTCTTTATTACTCAGTATCTGTTCTGGCTTTGTACGATTGATCTGTTCTGCATACTGCATCAAATCAGCACGTATAACCGATCCACCCTTACGATCAATTACAAGCGATAAAACATCAGTATTAACCGTGATATAGTTCTGTTTATTTGCTGGCTTCTTATCAAGATTGGCATGGGAAGGTGATGCGTTAGCACGCTTAGAATCCACTGGAGATGGTATTACATTCCCATCAGTCGTCCGCACAACGGCTGGACGGCTCGTAGTGACAGACATCGCTTGATGATCTCTCTGCCACAACTGCCACAAGACAAATCCTAGGCCAATGAATGCCATCAGTATTAAATTCTTTTTCATGACTGTCCCCTAATGAAGCTGTTCAATGTCTGGCACTGGATCCCACCCACCTTTTCGCCAAGGATGGCAGCGTAGTATTCTCTTTAAAGATAAGTAAGTACCTCGGCAAATGCCAAAGCGCAGCATCGCTGTTTGTGCATAACGCGAGCAAGAAGGTTCAAAGCGACAACACGAACCCAAAATAGGGCTGATAAGATACCGATAGGCCACTATAAGCGCAACGATAAGATAGGATGCACCTCTTATTATATGATGAAAGGGCGACCTGTGCTGTTCCGCAACCAGGGGTGTCAGCCAATTTAAGAGCCAGCTTAAGGGATTTATTTTAGCCATTATTGATTTAACCATTTCACCTCAATCAAGTACAACAACTTTTTTAATTGTCGATGTTGCTCTAGTTTATTTTGGTTAGCCAAGACTGAGCGAGCAATAATAACCCAATCATAGCCCCGTAGCTGTTGCGAACAAACACGAAAATGCTCCCTACACAAGCGCCTAACCTGATTACGTTTTGTTGCCAAACGTATACAACGCTTTGAAGCAATAACACCCAACCGGGCAACTTCCAACTGATTGGAAGCCATATACACAACAAAAAAAGCTGTAACCAATTTGCACTTCGCGTCAAAAACACGGCGATAATCTTGACTTAACTTTAAGCGCATCTGAGATAAAAAACACACTGAGCCAATTAAGCACAGATTTGCTTTCTTCCCTTCTGACGTCGTCTCTTCAAGACAAGTCGCCCACCCTTTGTCGACATGCGCGCACGGAAACCGTGGCAACGCTTACGCTTTAACAACCCAGGCTGAAACGTCCGCTTCATATATAACTCCAAAATATAATGTTGAGTACTGGAGAACATATCTTATAAAATAACAGACATCCTGTCAAGCAAAACAAACTATCTGCAGCTACTTCCGCTAATGTAACCAACACCAGTGCCCTAGTGGATTCATTAATTCTTGTACACAAACAAGCCATAAGTAAGAATTAGTTGCTCAAAACAAGTCATTTTTTACAGTGGAAAATGGAATAGTTAATAACGCTGGACTCACAAGGAATTAACTTATTATCTATCTGTAGGGGAGAGCCTGAATGAGTGTAGCTCAGCAACAGACTGAAAGAGGAATTTACATGAATTAATAAAGAAGGTTAAAAACCAGTGCTTAATTCTCTCCCACAAATGAGAGAGATTTTTGTTAAAGTATTTGCTGTAAGGCCTGGTCTTTCTGTGCGACTTGTTCACCCATTGTCTGGCGTGTACGTTGCAGTTTCTTAGCCAAATTTGTGTCGTGCAGTGCTAATATCTGTGCCGCTAGGTGTCCAGCATTCTTGGCTCCTGCTTTACCGATCGCAACACTGGCAACTGGAATACCAGCAGGCATTTGAACAGTAGATAGCAGGGCATCAATACCATGCAATGCTCCTGAAACTAATGGAACACCGATCACTGGTTTACACGTATGTGCTGCAATACAGCCTGCTAAATGGGCGGCTAAACCAGCTCCAGCTATAAAAATGGCGCAGCCACGCTGTTCAGCTTGTTGAACATAGGCCATTGTTTCAAGAGGGGTTCGATGGGCAGATAAAATCCGAACCTCTACAACAATCCCAAAGTCATCTAATACTTGCATCCCTGCTTTCATGGTCTCCCAATCACTGTCTGACCCCATGAGAATGGCAACAAATGGGTTGTTTTTATCTGACATTACTTATCCTCCTCAACTTTAATTTTCTGTTTTGTCTTGATCAAATGGTACAGAAAATGAACACTCTTTCTGGGGGCACACTTTCTCTTTACCACTTCGCTTTGTCTCTTTTAAACCAAGTAGTGGCCAACCACATTTTGGACATTTCTCTTTCAATGGCCTGTGCCACTGCGCGTAGGTACACTTAGGATAGCCAGCACAAGAAAAGAATAACCCACCTTTCCGTGTTTGACGTTCCAATAAGAACTCCTTCTTGCAAACGGGGCACTTCACGTCCAAATCTTTTGGTTTTTTCAATGGTTCAAGATACCGACACGTTGGGTAGCCCGTGCAACCGATAAATTTACCATACCGACCAATGCGGATTGACAAACGTGAGTCACATTTAGGACAGGTACGTCCGTCAGCTAATTTCTTTTCTTCTTCAGATGAGGCATTGCC
Source organism: Gammaproteobacteria bacterium (assembly GCA_003354005.1). GTDB lineage: Bacteria > Pseudomonadota > Gammaproteobacteria > PIWD01 > PIWD01 > PIWD01. The sequence continues at coordinate 31,074 of PIWD01000011.1, forward strand.
CTCAACCTCGCGCGTATAATCACAATCTGGGTAAGCAGTACAACCAATATACTGCCCCCGTCTGCAAAATCGCAGTGTTAACGGTTTACTGCATTTAGGACATGCCTCATCCATGTCTTTCTGTAAAACATCCTTGCGCTCTACCCTCTTATCAATATCATCAATCAGTGACTTAAATGGCTTCCAGAAATTCTCTAACAATGGTATCCTCGCTTTTTCCCCGCGCGATACTTCGTCAAGTTGATCTTCTAGTTGACGTGTAAAATCATAATCAACATAGTGTGCAAAATATTTAACTAGGAAATAACTCACCACATTGCCAATATCAGTTGGACGTAATTGTTTCCCATTACGTTCAACGTATCGACGTAGATACAAGGTGTTAATAATCGAAGCATAGGTTGATGGACGACCAATACCATACTCTTCCAATATTTTGACCAAACTAGCTTCTGTAAAACGTGGTGGTGGTTCCGTGAAATGTTGCTTATTCACAATATCCGATAAGGATACCTGATCCCCAACCTTGAATACTGGCAAAATTTGATTATCTTCAGATAACTCATCAGCATCTTTTTTCTGATCAAAACCTTCCTGATAAATCTTCATAAACCCTGGGTCAACAATATGTGTGCCAGATAAGCGAAATAAATGTTCTTCGTTATGGCAAGAAAAATCTACACTCATAGTACACAGGGTCGCATGTTTCATTTGACAGGCAAGTGCACGCAACCAAATGAGCCGATAAAGCTTAAGCTGATCACTACTCAAGTACTTAGCAATCGATTCGGGTGTATGTGAAACAATTGTTGGCCGGATTGCTTCATGTGCTTCCTGTGCGTTCTTAACCTTGCCTTTAAAGATGCGTGACTTAGCAATTGAAGCCTCTGGATAATGTTTTTTAATAAATGACCTTATATCCTGTAGCACCTCGCTTGATAAAATTACCGAATCTGTACGCATATACGTAATCAAACCTTCTTCACCATCCCCCACATTTACACCCTCATAAAGTTGCTGTGCAATACGCATGGTACGGGTTGCAGAGAAGCCTAATTTCCGAGATGCCTCTTGTTGTAAGGTTGATGTAATAAATGGTGGTGCTGGATTTCTACGGCGTATTTTCTTGGATACATTTGCAACCTGTAGTTTACCATTCGCAAGCTTCTTCAAATGTACTACAATCTTTCCAGCTTGTTCCGCATCTGTAATGGAAAACTGCTTTAATTTGTTGCCTTCATAGACAATGAGCTTTGCAACATAAGGTCTATCCTCAAATAATAACTGTGCTAGTATACTCCAATATTCTCGTGGCTTAAATGCCAGAATTTCTTTCTCACGTTCAGCGATCAGCCGTAAGGCAGGTGATTGCACACGACCAGCCGACAAACCATGCCATATTTTTCGCCATAATAAGGGTGATAAATTAAAACCAACTAAGTAATCCAGCACACGTCGTGCCTGTTGAGCTTCAACTAAGTCCATTAAAATTTCGCGCGTGTCTTCCAGTGATTTTTGTACCGCGCTCTTTGTAATCTGATTAAAGACAAGCCGTTTAACCTTTTTATTCTTTAGTATGCCCCGCTCTTCCAAAATATGACACACATTCCAAGCAATAATTTCACCTTCACGATCACAGTCAGTTGCCAAGTATAATATATCTGCCTTCTTCATTTCCTTAGCAATAATTTCAATATATTTTTTATTTTTCTCAATTAATTGATAATGCATAGCAAAATCATGTTCGGTATCTACTGCACCTTTTTTTGGAACTAAGTCACGCACATGCCCATAACTTGCAAGTACCTGATATCCAGATCCTAAATATTTTTTTATTGTCTTACATTTAGCTGGTGATTCAACAATCACCAATGATTTTACGTTGTTCATAGTATTTTCCTATTACTTTTTCCTACTGCACGTCAGCCACACTCGGACAGTCCTATCTCAGCAAAATAGTGTTGTAATTGCAAACAGATTGCCCATTTTTTGTAACTAACGTATAAATCCACCAGAAACACGTTTCACATCACCCTGCAGTTGAAATTGCAAGAGCATGGCACTCACTGCTCTTGCAGCCAGACCTGTTTGTAACATAACATCATCCACCGTAAAAATTTCACCAGGTGGGAAAGCAGCAATCTCTGGATGTTCTTCCCTCTGAGCATAATCATTGGACTTCTTCAACAAATGGTCTGTAAGATCTGGTTGTAATACCAAATAACGTCGCAATGAAGGTAATTCTTCAATAATATCCTGTACGCATGTTACCAGCTTAGCCCCCTGCCCAAGTAACCAATGGTTTCCCTTCATGGTTGGCTGATGAATGGAGCCTGGAATGGTCAATACATCACGACCATAATCAATAGCCAGACGTGCCGTAATTAATGAACCACTTTTTAGACCCGATTCTACAACAAAGACACCATGGCTTAAACCACTAATCACACGATTGCGACGTGGAAAATAATTTGGTCTTGGCTGGACACCACATGGAAACTCCGAGACAATCGTACCACCGCCTGTTACAATTTGCTCGCGCAGTGTTTTATGAGCCTTAGGATATGTAAAATCCAGACCATTTGCCAAGACCGCTACAGCACATCCACCAGCTTGCAAAACACCCCTGTGGCTGTCTGCATCAATGCCATAAGCTAAACCACTCACAACTGACAGGCTTGGACAAGCAGTTGCCAATTCATGGGCAAAGCGATAAGCAAGTTGCGACCCATATACACTGGCTTTTCTACTACCCACCATGGCTAGTAATGTAGGGCGATTGAGTGCCTGGACATCGCCTTCTACAAATAGCAGTGGAGGATAATCTCTGATCTTTCGCAACTGTTTTGGATAAGCTGCATCAGTATAACGTAGAATTGTGTGACACCTCGATTTCTCCAACCAACAACGATCCCGTTTGACACCCTCCCAATCTGGTGTGCCAAACTGCGCAATAGTCTTAGCTGGAAACTTAAGCTGCCTGATAAGTGTGTAGGGCTTATCAAATAACGTGTGCCAACTTTCCACGTGCCTAGAGATATGAAGGTAGCTACGTGGCCCAATACCTCGTACACGCCACAATGCTAATTGATAATCAAATTCATCCATACTAAAACAACACCCAGTCTATTGAGACTCTACTGAAATTGTTTTATTAGGTTAAACCCTATTGAACCGATGAACTATACCGTAATTTACAATTGTCCCGCTACAGCCATTTCTTCAATCAATACAGCTCCCACTCGGACTGAGTGGCGTAAATCGATGTCTTGTGAAACATAAGCAATACGCTTGAGCATATCACGTAAATTGCCAGCGATTGTGATTTGGTGCACTGGATATTGAATACGTCCATGCTCAACCCAATAACCAAATGCACCTTGTGAGTAGTCACCCGTTACAATTGAAACGCCATTTCCCAATAGTTCAGTGATTAGTAGGCCACGATCCATTTTAAGTAGCAGGGCGTTTAAGTCTGCAACGGAACGCTGATTGCTATTTACCGTTAGTGTGCGAATACCGCCAGCATAGCCGATTGTATCTATTCCAAGTTGTCTTGCGGTGTAGCTATTTAATAAATAGCTGCATAAAATGCCGTCTTTGACAATATATTTGTCACTAATCGCAACGCCCTCAAGATCAAAGGGTAGGCTTCCGAGTGCGCCAATAAGGTGTGGCTGCTCAATCAAGGTCATCCATGCAGGTAATACGGGTTTGTTAAGACTGTTGAGCAGCCAGGATGCATGCTTGTAGAGATGTTCCCCACGAATGGCCTGTAAAAGACAATCGAATAGTTGGTGTGCAATACTGGCATCAAAAATAACTGGGCAACGCTGGCTTGCTAAATCTCTGGCATTTAAGCGGTCAACAACACGCTTGCCTGCGGATTTTGCCAGTGTATCTGGGGCAAGTAATTGGTTGGGCTGTAAGCCTATCGTGTAATCACCATCACGTTGCATGCTAGTACCCTGCTTGGCAATAAGAGAGCAGCTCATGCTGTGTCGCGTTTTTTGATAGTATCCGATGAATCCGTGTGTATTCCCATATACCTTGAACCCTTCCAATGTACTAATACTAACACCTTCACTGTTAACAATACGCTTGTCATAGTCGCGTGCTAATGATTCACAGGTTTGCGCCATATCTTTTGCTTGTACAGGTGTTAATGGCCATGGGTAACATAGATCTAGAGAAGGATAATCAAATGCCATCGCCTCAGATGCAGCTAAGCCAGCACAGGAATCCGCTTGTGTAAGTTGCGCTATTTCACATGCCTTATCGAGCATAAGTGTTAAGGCATCATCACTTAAATCGGAACCACCGACCGTGCCAGCATGCTGTCCGCGATAGACGGTTAGGACAAGGGAGCAGTCATCTTGATACTCCAGTGTTTCAAGCTTTCCGAGTCGTACATTGACACGATAGCCACTCGCCTTATCTAAGACTACTTTTGCTGCAGTCGCGCCATACCTCCGTGCTTTTTGCAATAGACCCTGTACAATTTGACAGGATGTGTCTTGTTTATTATCGTAGGGTTCATTCATTTCCAAAAACCTTTATAGGCATCATGACCTGTTTATATTATTGTGGGTACTACCATCATTTGCAACGCCTTTCTGATACTACCCATGTCTAAAGTCAGTGGGTTCTAAAAATGAGGCTGCCAACTCTCTTTGGCTCTCAGCTTTGTAGTGAAATTTTGAAACAAATGTGGCAGGTGAGAGTTTACTAACGCTTTCCCCAAATCTTCTTTAATAGCCTATTATTACTCTTGTACTCGACTGCCAAAAAAATTCCACTTTCAACGATGTTTTAGCATAGCTACCCTACGCGAGTATATGAAATATATTTAATATAGTCAATTATTTTTCTTAAGTTCGCTTATATCCCCATTTATAAAGTTTATAAGGCTAGAAAAATTTGGAAGCAAGTTGCTTTATGGGTTCTTTTCTCCTAATATTCGGACTTGGAGTGCCATCAACTCCGCTTTTGACGAGGTATTTGATATGCTGAAAAGCAGAATAGAAAGTGAATTTCTATGAGTACGGAACAATCCCCAATGGGCATCTTCGAGCGGTATCTTTCCCTTTGGGTTGGGCTGTGTATTGGCATTGGGGTTGTGCTTGGATTGTTCTTGCCTAGTGCTTTTCAAACTATTTCTTCCATTGAATATGCGAGTGTCAATCTGGTAGTAGCTGTCTTCATTTGGGTGATGATTTACCCGATGATGGTCAATGTTGATTTTGCCAGTCTCAAGGATGTTGGGAAAAAGCCCAAGGGGCTGTGTATTACGTTGATCGTCAATTGGCTGATTAAGCCCTTTACGATGGCTGCGCTCGGCATTTTGTTTTTTAAATATCTGTTTGTAGGGCTGGTCGATCCGCAAGCTGCCAAGGAATATATTGCAGGGATGATTCTGCTAGGTGTGGCACCCTGTACGGCGATGGTGTTTGTTTGGAGCCAGCTTGTGCGCGGTGATGCAAATTACACACTAGTGCAGGTCTCGGTGAATGATATTATTATGATCTTTGCCTTTGCGCCGATTACTGCACTGTTGCTCGGTGTAACCGATATTATCGTACCGTGGCAGACGCTGCTGCTCTCAGTCATTCTTTATGTGCTGATCCCGCTGGCGGCAGGGTATATTACCCGTAAAATTTTAGACAGCTCTGGTAACCATGAGCGCATCACTAAATTTACCGCACAGATTAAACCGTTTTCGATCATGGGCTTACTGGCCACGGTTATTTTACTTTTTGGATTTCAGGTTGGAACAATTATTGAAAAACCGCTGGTGATTTTCTTGATTGCTGTTCCATTGTTAATCCAGAGTTACGGCATATTCGCCTTAGCTTATGGTTGGGGGTATCTGTGGCGCGTACCGTTCAGTACAGCGGCACCTGCCGCCCTGATTGGTACATCGAATTTCTTTGAACTGGCCGTGGCGGTCGCCATCAGCTTGTTTGGTCTAAACTCTGGTGCGGCTCTGGCCACTGTGGTCGGTGTTCTGGTTGAGGTGCCTGTGATGCTGTCACTTGTTGCACTGGCCAATAGAACAAGGAAGTATTTTTATCGTGCGTGCCGTAAAACCACTTCCTTGGGCAGCCCTCCCCTATAAAATGATACTAGAGAGCATCGGCAAGAAGAACAGCTAGAGACATGCACAAGCAGAACATACGGAGGCTGCGAGTTGTGCAACAGATGTATACGTATTGTTGATTGTTTTTGCAGAAATCTTCTATGTGCCACCGACGTTTACTAGGATGGAGGTTGACTCGCTACTTCTCGAAAGAGGTTTAGACGCACTAACATCGCTAGATGACTCAGGCATCAGTGTGTAATCACCATTATTAAAATTATTGCTGGAAACTGGAGATGAGGCGACTGATAATACTGGATTTGAACCATTACTCTTTGTTAAATTTGGATCATCCTCATTCATTTCTAATGCACCCAAAAGCCCCGATGGCCGAACAAAAGCATTCCTTGTATCATATCTAGCCGCTAGACAAGTATAACCAAGAAGGAGAAAGACGAAAATTCCAAAGCCAATCCCGACACTCTTGCTATCTGTTATATCAAATGTATTGCTTGAAGCTATATCAAAGACTAATAATGGTGCAGCCCCAACGATGGCAAGAAAAAAAGACATAAGAGCCGAATTCATGAACCCGTTCTTAACCATTTTCCTACAGCACTTAGGAGCAGGTTTGCATTCGGATAGACATTTAAGACACTTGCGGATAGGGCAACAGATAGCAAGGGCAGGATAAAGGGCTGTAGCCAATAAAAATACCAACAAGACAGTAGCGGTCTTAGTTTCGATGGGCTTTTGAAACGATCCTCTATTAGGATCAATAATATCAAAAAAAGTTCCAGCACCATAACTCAATACGATAGCATTTAAAATACGAGTCAGCACAATAGATGCAGTGTCACAACGAGGACCACAGACACCAAAAAAGTAGTCTACCCCCCCTGCTTCCAGCAACGCAATAACCAAACTCGTACAATTATGCTTCTTCCCCTTAATACCTGGAAGAATAATTGGAGAAAAACTCGCATTATTTTCATTGCCACCTTCATGGAGCTCTACTTCATACGAAGCCATCACACGGTCATCTACTTTGTATCCTCCTTCAAACAGTTGGTTGAATTTCATATATATTTTTTGGATATTTTCACGTGTTAATGCTACAGAATATTCTGTATCGGTATCCCTTGCTGTCTCCATAATCATCAATATCAAATTTATAACTTTTAAATCCTTTGTCTCCTCCATGAAAACTAATATAGAACTTATCACGATCACGTTTGCTTTCGTTAGAGTTGAATTTCAAACCACACTCATTAAAATAAGGCAGCATCATTGCTACATGACCATAAGTCATGGGATTACAGGGATTGCAGTGGCTAAGGCACTTAGAAAGCCATATGCGAATTTTAATGCTGGCATTTTTCTCCTCATTATTAGAATTTCCCTCGCTTTGCTTATAATTTTCTATATCGGCTTTCTTTTCTCCCTCTTCATTACCAGAACTCCCATCACTTTGAGTAAGCTTTATCTGTTCTTTTTGTTCTTCTAGCATAATCTTTTATCCTTATTGATGAGTACCATATAGCCACTCAAAGCATCTGACTAGATTCCTTGATAGTAAGGCTAAGATAATAATCTGTATCTCATTGAATGAGACAATTAGATAAATTATTCACTTTTACAACCTGCTTACCTTTAGCTGAAGCCACTATGTTACATCCACCTGCATTCAATTTATCCATACACCAAGAAGCTGAATTAATTCCGCCATCTTCTTTTGAAAAGATTTTAGCAAGCCAGCCAGTACTATCTTTTGGTCCTAACACTTGGAACTTCACGGGTGCGCCTCCTGAACTTATCAAGTTATTGAGCTTATCCCTATCCTCACGTATGCTGCTTCTTACCCTTAAAGCTTCTTCACTACGCACTGAGAAGGAGCAATGCTTTGACTCAAAAAAGTTTTTATCCTGGTGAAGTGCCTCATAGTTTCCAGATTTATTTTCTTTAACATTTATCCATCGGACATAACCTACTGGAGCAAACAATAGTGCTTTCCTTAGAATCTCAATTTCCACATCATACAAGCCCACAAAATGAGCCAAGTCATCGTCAAAACATTCTATCAGAATATAACAGTGCCCAAACCACTCTGGATGTTTTTTATAGTTATAAATAGAAACAACCCCATATCTTTCGTTTATTGCATAATCAGCATCTGCTTTACTAGCTACTTCTCCAACGCTATTTTTAGGTGCACTTCTGCAATTTATTTCTTGTGCCTCTTTATTTTTATTGCAGTATGGAGACGTTCTCTGCTTCGAATGAATCTGTTCTTGTTTATATTTAGTGATGATTGATTTTAAGGAGTAATTAGGTACTAAAGTTAAGTTCTCAAGGGGAGAGCCACACCTTGGACATGTAATTTCAGCTTGTTCTTCCTGTCGTAATAAAAACCACTTCTCAACCTCTCGGCGTTCAAATGTATGACCATCCATCACGCTTACGGGATCTTCCATGAGCTGGTGTGAAATGCTGCAGCAAAGATCTTCGGGAGGAGGGTCACGCAAATCGACATCAAAAAAGCCAGTATTCATATGGTATTTTGCTTCAGTTTCTCCTACATTTTGCATTTCTTATTCTCCTTGGTCTTATTTCTCGCCGTTGCAACGTGCGTGCTGAACTCTATACAACTAAATTCATGCTACCTGTGTAAACGCTCCCTCGATTAAAAGAAAATAACTAGGGCTAAACATCATGTTACAACATCCAGTACTTCACAGGCCTTTGAGCATTCTCCACCAAGAGTCGGAAGAAAGCAACCTTGTTTTTTTGCAAAAAATATCTTGAAAATTTGACTAACACCTATTGCTATATATCCAGTTGCACTAATCGATTAAATCAGTTAGAATGACCTGGGTGTGAATTAGTACGAGGGATGCTATGTCATCAGCAAATCAATTAGCCTGTTATCAATCCTGTCCAGCGGTTAATAACCTAGAGTCATATATTCGGTGGGTTCATAGGATTCCGATGCTTTCTGCAGATGAAGAGCGTGAGCTAACAGAGCGTTTTTTTAAGACACAGGATCTAAGTGTGGCTGGAAACTTGGTGATGGCACACTTGCGGTACGTTGTTAAAGTTGCACGTGGTTACAAGGGATACGGGTTGTCACAAGAAGACTTAATTCAGGAAGGTAATATGGGGCTTATGAAAGCTGTTAAGCACTTTAAACCTGGAATGGGGACACGTCTTGTCACTTTTGCGATGTCTTGGATTAATGCAGCGATGTACGAATTTGTTATACGTAATTGGCGCATCGTTAAAATTGCTACAACTAAGGCTCAACGTAAATTGTTCTTTAATTTACGAAAGCTCAGCCGTGTAATTTTACAAAAAGAGCCATACATTTCTTCCAGAGAACTCGTGAAAAAAATTGCTAAGAAACTTGATGTTAAGCAGGAAGAAGTGAGTACAATGATGATGCGCATGCAGTCCATTGATTTATCAATAAGTACGACTATTGATAATGAAGCTGAGTGCAGTGGGGCAAGTATTCCCGAAGATCGGTTGATTAACAAAGAGATTGATCCTTCAATATTGCTAGAACAACAGGATTGGTCGACAGTACATACTACGAATCTATATAAAGCACTAGCTAAGCTTGATGCACGTAGTCGTGATATTGTCAAAAAAAGATGGCTGGCTGGGGATGAAAAAAAGACGACATTGCAGGTGTTGGCTGATCAGTATGGTATCTCCGCGGAACGTGTGCGTCAGCTAGAAAAGTATGCTCTGAGCAAGCTCAGAGACGTTATGATGGATTCTGGACATCCAGTCTAAAACAGTTATCAGTCCATTAATCGCTGTAATTTTGTGAGTGCCAAAGATGATTAGTGGAGTGTGGGTGGCTCTTCTTTAGTTGTCTTCGCAATAATATGTTATGTGATAAGCCGTGTGTGGTTAGATACAAAATATGCTCCGTTGGACGTGTCAAATACGACGGCTGAGGCTACAAAAAAGCGGCTGTGTTGCAAAGTTTTATTGGATCAAAGGATGCTTGTATTCTGGATACAATTATCCAGCGAGTGCATAAAATTGCTCCCAAACAGGAAGCTCACTATTCATTTGCTGTTTTTTAATCAT
>PIWD01000137.1 GCA_003354005.1 Gammaproteobacteria bacterium
TAACTATAAAACCAGATAGTAGTTGAATAAGTATAGTGTAGAAAAAAATCAAAAAAAACTTTATAATCTTTTAATTTTTCACTAAATTCATAGTTATTAATTAAGAATTAAAATTAGTACTATGGCATATACTGTTAAACAAAAAATAAAAGGTCGTATTTATCTTTATGAAGTAGAAAGTTATTGGGATAAAGCAAAAAAACAATCCAGGCAAAAAAGAAAATACCTGGGCCCCCAAGAAAGGATTTATAAGAGCAAAAAAGATACATCGAATACTTCCAAAAATGAAATAAAAGTCAAACCCTCTAGTTTTGTTTCAAAAAGTTATGGAGATACATTTTTAACTAGAAGTATACAAAAAGGGTTGGGGCTTATAGATATTTTAAAAGAACATTTTAAAGACAATTATAAAGAAATCTTATCTTTATCAGTCTTTGCATTTCAAGAATCTGTACCAAGTTATCTTTTTCCTTTTTGGCATGAAGATCATATTCTCGATGATGTACAGAAAATGAATTCCCAATCTCTATCATCACTATACGAACGAATAGGAAGAAATGAATTAGGAAG
>PIWD01000138.1 GCA_003354005.1 Gammaproteobacteria bacterium
CAAATTTGGTTTTATCAAAGTTTGGAATCATTCGTTTCATCGAAGCAGAAGCAATCACAAACGCGTTGTGTTCTGTTTTCCGACAATCACCCGCACAGATATCCATATTGGCATTAAACAATTGTTTTCGTTCAGCAAAGATGGTGGTCAATGAATAGGAAGCTCTGTCGAGTTGTCCTTTTTTATTGATGGCCAACATATGGTTTACTACGACGACAAAAATGCCTGACGCAAAGACCAAAACCATCGCCAACTCAACAGCAAATGCACCTTTTTGTTTAACTTGCACAACCCGCTCCCTGACCAATTTTGAATGAACATCTTTCATATTCTTGAATAGTGATAATTTCACGCTTAATAGGCATATCTGGGAACCATATCGATACAATCGGATCATAGGTGTATTCCAAAACGTAAACAGCCAATGCCATGTCTTCCGGTTCATCTTTCTTATCTGGGCATTTATCAGCGGAAGCGTAAGTATCCGTGCATTTCAAAAATCCCTCGTAGTCTCGAAAATAGTTAACATGAATAACTACACTCCCCTCTTTGACTACGTTGCTCCACAA
>PIWD01000044.1 GCA_003354005.1 Gammaproteobacteria bacterium
CAGCATAAAATAACATCTTTCGGAAAATGTCTTCCAGAAAATTTGATCATTAATTTTACCTTTAATATTTGGTTAAATAAATATTATCTTATATACCGCTCATTTTTGCAACACAACCCAATGAAGTCAGTTAAGAACAATAACCCTTTTTCTTGTAATAAAGTCAGGGTAATCTCTGGTCGTTGCTCCCCCGATTATTCCTACGGAATTACAGACCCACACACTGATATAGAAGCAACAGGTATGGCAGTTTTAGGTATTTGGAATGAGCGAGTAAACATAGCACTTGATAGGTTTAATCCCTTGAGGTCTAGTATTTTAATTAGGAATCCAAACACATTGGAATTTTCATTATTTGAGCATGAATTACATAGATTTAACACAAATGACTATAGGTGGGAGACAAATAAGAATGGTAATTTGCAAGGCTACCAAGTATCAGATAACAAGCATATATTTACTTGGCAGCCACATGGCTCTCAATTTACCATAATATATGAGATAGGAAGTACCGCATCTTTGTTCAAAGTACGGAGACCACCAATCCTTGATTTCAACAAAACATTAAAGCAAATACGATTCACAGAGGAATGGGTAACTTTCGTTGATAAGGTGGAGCAAAGTATATAATTCTCAAAATTTAAAACGGTTCTACACCTCTATCCACCGAGGTTGGGTTAATTCAACTGCCGTTTAAAAGTAAGGTTTTGATTGGTAATGCGAGAGCTTTGGGGTATTAGGATGGGGGCATACTATCCTGAGCTATACATAACATTTTGCAGAGAATCAACGATAAGTTTCTGCTGCTTCTCCGTTAGGTAGGGATGGAAAGGTAAACTCAGTACTTTTTTGGCTGTTTGTTCACTGATCGGAAGCACTCTTTTTGGTAAATGGCGGTAAGCTGGCTGTTGGTGGATAGCAGTAGGATAATGTACTGCCGTCGGGATGCCTCTTGCTTTTAATGCTTCACGCACACGGTCACGTTGGTCAATTTGGATAGTATATTGTGCATACACTGAACGATTATAGGTTTTGATATACGGGGGTTCTATACCAATAGAATCCAATAAACAATTATAATGTTCTGCCACAATTGAACGTTTAGCACACTCTTGTTCAAAAATATCTAATTTAGCTAATAGAATGGCTGCCTGTATGGTATCAAGTCGGCTGTTAATTCCGATATACTGGTGACAATAACGCTCAGTTTGACCGTGGTTAGCAATTTGTCGCATGCGCTCTACGAGTCGATCATCACTGGTTAAACAAGCACCACCATCACCATAACATCCCAAAGGTTTACTTGGATAAAAACTCGTACAAGCAATTGTGCCTAATGCACCAACCTGCCGCTGCCTATAGGTAGCTCCAACACTCTGTGCGATATCAGCAATAATCGGGATGTTACGACGCATTGCAATCTCTTGCAAACGGTCATAATCTGCACACTGACCGAATAAGTCAACCGTAACTATAATTTTTGTACGCTCCGTTATTGCAGCACTAACAAGTTCTGGGTCAATGAGGTAGGTTTTCGGCTCTATGTCGACAAACACCGGTTGCGCACCTAGTAATACTGCCATTTCCGCTGCTGCGATGTAATTAAAGGAAGGCATAATAATTTCATCGCCTGCTTTAAGACCCAATGCCATCATCGCAATAAGCAGTGCATCTGTACCATTCGCAACACCGATAGTATGTTTAACTTGCATATTTTGCGCAAAATGCTTTTCAAATGCTTGCACCTCAGGACCAAAAATATAATGCCCATGCTCCAAGACTGCCGTCATACAATTCTGGATCGAATCTGATAGACGCTGGTACTGTAGTTTGAGGTCAATAAAATTCATGATTATTTCAGCTCTTCAATACTACAACAGTTCGTTTCCTCGATGAAAAAAGAAGTGATGATACTCAAAACCAGGAAAATAGGTAAAATAAGCATTGCCCATTTAAATGATTCTGGTGAATATAATGTAATAGCTTGCTTTCCAATACTGTCAGATGTTTTTTGCCAATCTAAAAATAAACCGATCAATGGCTGTGCAAGTGCACCAATCACTACTGATGCCATATTGGCAAAAGCAATTGAAACCCCCGCAATACAACGTGAATTAATTTCACTGGCTAAAGCATAACCCGTACCAACACCTGTATTGCAAAAACCAAAAAGAAACAAAAGTAGCATTAGCAGTGGCATAGGGCGATAAGGCATATACAGTGCCGCCGTCAATGTTATTAAACTCAGCACCGCCGAGCCAATCATCACCGATCGACGTCGCCGTAAATAGTCTGATAACCACCCTACGATTGGTCCCCCGATAGTCCAACCTAAAAATATTAAACTAATAGCAATACCCGCTATATGACGCGACATACCATCAACACGCTCAAGATAAGAAACTCCCCACAACTCTGCAAAGGCTTCTGTTGAAGCATATAATAAGCCAACATAGATGCCATTAATCCAACTTTGAGGATTACGAACCACATGCACCAAGCCTTCCCATAATGGCAAATGTCGTTCCTTGTTTGCTGATCGTTCTTGTCGCTTATTTTCTCGCTCAGGATGGTCGTATACAAATACCCAGATAAGCAATCCCAATAGGATAATCACCAAACCAATAGCAATCATGGTTGCCTCCCAACCTATTTTTCCTAAACTAAAATCTAAACCACCCTCGCTTACAGCAGCACCCAACATCCCCAAGGCTTGAGTGAGTCCAGCTAGTAACCCATAGCGTTTGGAAGAAAACCACACAGTAACCAATTTCATTGCCCCAATAAATGCGAAGGAAGCAGCAAAGCCCATAACAAAACGTGCCACTTCCGCTAACCAAAATAATTTGACGTAGGCAAACCCAATGCAGCTTAAACCACACAAGATACACATCACTGTGAGCAGATAGCGGGGGCTATAGCGATCAACTAAGACGCCAACTGGAATTTGCATGCCCACATAAGAAATAAAAAAAAATGCGGATAGAGAACCAAGTTGAAAGGTATTGACTTTAAAAGCCTGCATCAACTCCGTGACCATAACGCTGGGCGCAACACGCGCTAAATATTCAAAGAAGAAAAATGCCGCCCCTAGACCCCAAACAATCCAACTGTAATAACTTTTTCTAGTTAATTTTGCTTTTAACATATTGTCTACCTACTTGTATTTACAGCTTCAGCCAATGCCGATATTGATAGATGACTAGCGTACCGATGCCTAACATGCCCCACAAAAAACTTGGTAATATGCTCGCCAACCAGGGAGAAATCTCGGACGCTATGCTAATCGATCCTAGGAAATCATTCAAGGTATAAAACAAAAAACTGCCTATAATTGCCACGATAGTACGCATATTGCCTGATAACACACGCAAAGAGAAGGCAAACGGAATCACAAATATTAAAATAACAAGGGTATTGATGGGTTTCGTCAGTCGCTGCCAAAAGACAAAGCTTAAGCCTCTGGCAGATCGTTGATTTTTATGATAGATGCGCAATGCACGGTACAATTGATATAAATTTTGCCTCTGAGGCTGTACGGTAAGTAAATAAATAATTGCTGGTGTGATAGATAAGGACCATCGTTCCTGAGCATAAGTAGACTGTTGAATATGGTACTGTCGTAATTGTGATAATCTTGATAACTGCTTATTGATTGGAAGAATTTTTTGTTCAACAATTTGGTAAAAGTTCCATCCATCTGGCTGACAAATACCTCGCTCGGCGTGGCTGTGTGCATACAAATGGTTGTGTTCGTCTAAGCGATAACGATCGATGCCATACATAACTTTGCCTTTGATAGACCGAACATACAGAAAGTCTTTATCCCCCATCTGTAACCAGACACCCGATCGCAAAGTTTGAAACCTTTCCGCTAATCCGACAAAAGTCGATTTGTAATGCTCTGCCTGATTCCAAAGTGGCACAGCAACAAACTCCCCTAAGAAACTTAAGCAAACCAATAGACTGCCAACACCAATGACAATCAATAGACTAATTTGAAGCATGGACGTTCCCATAGCTTGCCAAATCAATAATTCACGATGGTGCTCAAGTTGCCCAACCGCTAAGACAGCCCCAAACAATAATGCAAGTGGCATTAAGTCATAGAGTTTATAGGGTAAGGCCATCAATACATAAGTGACTAAGTGCCCAATGTGCCCATATGTAGCAATATGTCGTATTTCTTCAATAAAGGTAATCAAAGCAATTATCGCTAAAAAGACGAGCAGTACAAAGCAAGTCGCCAAAATAATCTGCCTTAGTAGGTAACGCGTTAATAATCTAATCATCTTCTGCCCAATGGGATAAGCGAAAAGATTTTACAACGATTTCTGATAAATCCACAATATTGTATGATCATCAATACAATCATCAATAGTGCAACCAACCCATGCACAAGGCCTAGAGCATGCCACATGCCCCATTGGCTACTTTGCACCCAGGCTTTACCAATTAACTGTAGGCTTACATAAGTAATATAACCCAACATAGCAAAAACTAAACGCAGAAAATGACTGCAGGAGGGTATCAGTTTTAAAAATAGTAATGCCATCATACTGGCCAAAAAAATAGAAATGCTGCTCGACAAACGCAAATAAAATACCGCTGCCACATAAGGTCGTTTTTTATAATGCTTCCATAGCCAGGCAAGGCTGGACGACTCAATCATCCCTTTTTGCCCCATTTTAGGGCCTGGCATCTGAATACCATAATATTGATACTGCATCATGCGATAAGTTTTTGTCATTCCCTGTTCTTGATAGCGCTGACCATCTGAAAGTACTAAAAAATAGCCGTTGAGTTTTGGAATCCAGCTTATATTCCCATGCTTTGCTGTAACAACCTCCCATTGTATGCCAGACGTTGTTTGATTAGATGGATAGTCTTGTGCAGAATCCGCTCCGAACTGGGCATGACCTATACCCTGTTGTTGACGTGCTAGAAAAATACCACTCATCTGACGATGATCTTTGCTAAATTCATTCACGTAAAATGCCCATTTATCACCCAAAATTGATTGAAAGTGACGCGATCCTGCACGCTTCAATGGTGAAAATTCAATTGAATTGGACAGAACCTGGTAGCGATAAAATGACGCTATCGGTTGCAACCAGAAGACAAGAATAACATTAAAAAGTGCTACACCCAAGACAATACGCAATGTCATAAGGAAGAATTGTAATGCACTCACACCACAGATGGAGATCATCATTAGTTCATGGTTTGCCTGCAAACGACCGTAGCACCATACTAGTGATAAATAAAGGGACAGTGGTATTAAAAATACTAATAACTGTGGTATTTGCAAAGCTAACAACCGTATAATGTAAGCATAAGCAAGTCGCCCCTCGGCTGCACTGCGCAAATAGTGCACAACTTGATTGCTCAATAAAATCAACAGCAGCAAGCAAACAACAACAAACAAGACAAGCATCACTTCTTTACATAAATAACGATAAATAATCACGAAACACTACTGTCCTAAAGCTGTAGCTAACTTAGACGATAATTGCAACAATCGCTGACACATATCATCAATGCAGGCTTCTTTTTGTTGTAATTTTAGTGATAGCTCGTGAACTGCACTGAGGGCAGCGACGATGGTAACACGATCAGCTGCCATTGTTTTATGCGCCATAACATCATGAATCTTACAATCTAAATAATGTGCTGATTTAACTAAGGTGGTAAATGTTTCCTCAGAACACTTAACCGTGTATTCCCGATCCATAATACGCAATACAATCTTAGCTTCTTTTTCAACCGTTGAAATACTCATCTTATTACCATTGCTCGTTTTAATTGCGCCACCAAACGCTTAACCTGTGATACCATACACTGATGACGATTAAGTAGAATCGCTCGTTCCTTAGTGAGCTGCACCAGTCTTTTATGCAGTAAACTATTTTCTTGCTGCGATTCTTGAAATTTTATAATCAAATCATCAATACGCACGGCTAATAGTGTTAGTTGGTCATCATTCACATTTAAACTTCCCTAGTATGTGAGCAACTTCAAGTCATTTGAAGCACATCAAACCACCACAGGGCAGAGGACAGAATCCTACTTAACCACCATCTCAAGACACGAGGCATACAAACCGCACGTCCAAACGAAAGCAAGTGGAGATTCGATGTAACCTACGTGCTTTCCTTAGTTTAACACTTTTCTAGGTCGGTTGGTAAAATATCATCTTCCAAAACTCTATTTATGTTAGTAGACTTCGCTAGATCTTATTGAAATTGCTAACAGTAATTTCATTTTCTGTGCTACAATACTCACACGATACTTGGCTGCATTTAGCAAATGTTATAATCAAAAATTAAAGGATTCATCGATATGGGCTGGTTACTACAATACGCACTTTTTTTCTTAAAATTGGTCACAGTGCTTGCACTGCTGTCATTAACCTTTGTTGGACTATTGTCATTAATGAGTGCCATCAAAGAAAAGGCAAAGAAACCGAGGGTTTCGATTGAAAAGCTAAATGATCACTATAATGATTTACGTCAAATGCTACGGCGAGCGGTACTAAGCAAAAAAGAATATAAGAAGGCAATTAAGATACAAAGAAAAACGGAGAAAGGCAAAAAAAATACGGATAAAAAACGTGTTTTTGTCTTAAATTTTGATGGTGATATCAAAGCCTCGGCAGTGAAAGAATTGCGCCACAGCATCACCGCTGTTTTAACGATCGTGAGGCCAAATGATGAGGTGGTGCTTTTATTAGAAAGTGCTGGTGGCATGGTGCCCCACTATGGTTTAGCTGCCGCTCAATTACACCGTTTGCGCCAGCGTGATATCTCATTAACGGTGATTATAGATAAATATGCTGCCAGTGGTGGATATTTAATGGCCTGTGTTGCACAGAAGATCTTGGCTGCACCCTTTGCTATTGTGGGTTCCATTGGTGTATTTGTGCAAGTGCCTAACTTATATCACTGGCTCAAGCAAAAAAATATCAATGTCGAGCATGTCATGGCTGGTCGTTATAAACGTACACTTACCGTTTTAGGTGAGAATACTAAGTCTGGCCGTACTAAAGCACAGGATGAAGTTAACGATCTGCATCAATTGTTTAAACAGTTTATTCTTGATCATCGTAACAATCTAGATCTTGAAAAAATTGCAACAGGCGAACATTGGTATGGAAAACAGGCATTGGAACTTAATTTAGTCGATGATTTAATAACCAGCGATGATTATTTACTTGAGGCAAGTGAACATAGTGATATTTATGAGGTAACAGGCATCTCTAAAAGATCACTCAGTGACAAACTAGCCAGTAAAACAATAAAGTTGCTGGCTCCGCTGCAGTCTCATTTAGCTATGCTGCCAATTCTGCCTAGCCATATTAGCAATGAAGACACGTAATCTAATACTTATGTGAGTCAATGTTATGCCAAGTACTAATACAAGCCCTACTGAATCGGAAGGTGTCCAGCATTTTGATCAATTTTCCTCCCAGTGGTGGAATCCCCATGGATCGTTACGTACATTGCATCATATTAACCCGATACGTCTTGCCTTTATTCAACAGCAAGCGCAGCTTGATGTATCGAAAGAAAAGATACAAGCAAGAGCTATAATAGATGTTGGATGTGGCGGTGGCATTCTGACGGAAGCACTAGCACCCTATGCTAAGAAGATTATAGGAATTGATCTCAACGCATCAGCCATTTACACAGCCAAACAGCACTGTCAACAACAAGAAGGGACGGCACATATCAGCTACCAGTCCATCAGCTCCGAGGAAATGCTAGCTCAGAAGCCAAAACAATTTGATATCGTGACTTGTATGGAGCTACTGGAGCACGTAGACAAACCCAAAACCACTATAGCCCAATGTGCTGATCTATGTAAACCAAATGGCTATGTATTCTTTTCAACACTGAACCGCCATCCAAAAGCATTTCTACTGGCCATCATAGGTGCTGAATACCTACTGAACTTAATCCCAAAGGGCACACACCACTACGCACAGTTTATCAAGCCATCAGAACTTGACCGCTTTGCCCGTCAACATTATTTGAGCTTACAATCCATCCGTGGGCTACATTACAATCCCCTCACCAGCCAAGCAAAGCTATGCGATGATCTTAGTGTAAACTACATCGCATGCTACCAAAAAAATACATGTTAACTATCCTAGCTTATTGTGTACGACTAGAAACGATATCGAATACCCAAGGCAAAGACGTGGATGTCCTGAAATGAGCTGTCTATACGACTTAACCGAAAAATACGGAAAGAAGCTGATAAATCAATATTCCAATCAGCAACATTTTGTACAGCAGCAACACTGTAAGAAGTTGCTTGATCCCGATTCTGTGCAAAATTGTAGAAACGACCATAGTCAACAGAGAATGAAGCGACACCTATTGAGTGAGCGAACTGATAACCTGGCTTGATATAGAAATAGTAAGGGTCTTTACGCCCAGTATTTCCACCCGTGTACAACTGACCATCAGCATAAGTCAGACTAAAGCCATTATCTAGCAACAATGAAAGGGAACCGTTAAGCCCATTTGCATGAACCGCTGTACCAGCGTCATCAACAGTCTGCCCATTAGTATAGGCACCTTTGATTGAAAATTTAGCTTTATCGAATTGATGTGTGTAATGAAGTGCCAGATCATTACGCTCTCCTTCACTCGTTGATAGTGCGAATGAAAAGCCATGATAATCAGGTGAATCATAGCGCAAACGATTACGCCGCGAAAAACCATCAATGTTATCAACTACATCATTAACACGCGTCGTTGACAATGTTAGATCACTATTGCGAAAATAAAGGCCACCACCCACATCATTTACTGATGATTCAGCAATCACATCAGTCCCAGAAAAATCAACTAAGGACGTAAAATCTGATGCAGTTTTACCTTTACCAATTGTAAATGTTCCATAACAATCATTACCCAAGTAAACCTCTACCCACCTCAGATCTATTGTACCATCAATCGTGTCTGTGAGCTGATTGACAGCATCCGAGGAACTGATATCAAAACCCAATTGAATACGACTACCAACACGCCAATCATAGGCAACTGGCAATTCACCATTTATAGTAAAGCGATGCACAGTACTAGCATTGCTCCCCCAGAATATTCCCCTATCCTGACCATCATACGCGTAAAAACCAACAAAATTAAGTTGACCTGATAGCTTCATCTTTGCCCCACGCTCACTCAAGAAACCTGGACTTAGCGATGTAGCACGCGTCGGCTGATCATTGACAGACTTCGGCTCTATACCCTGTGTCGTCTCTGCTGACGCAAGTGTGTAGAAAAGTGGAAGAAGAAGCGGTAATACTCGAATACGTTGTAACATCATGTTTTTGCATCCTACTAATTTTAAGAAACTGGCGGAGAGACAGGGATTCGAACCCTGGGAGGGGGATGCCCTCAACGGTTTTCAAGACCGCCGCCTTAAACCACTCAGCCATCTCTCCGAGATAAAAGTGACTCTCATGGTATCATAATTCTACAATTTGGCAAAATGAAAATTCCCACTATTGACAGGTTGTGTTGCAAAGTTTTATTGGATCAAAGGATGCTTGTATTCTGGATACAATTATCCAGCGAGTGCATAAAATTGCTCCCAAACAGGAAGCTCACTATTCATTTGCTGTTTTTTAA
>PIWD01000071.1 GCA_003354005.1 Gammaproteobacteria bacterium
TCTTTTTTTAAACACATTTTTTTTTTTTTTTTTATATGTTATATATACTCTCTCTCTCTCTCTCTCTCTCTCTTCTCCAGGTGAGGACTACAAATCGCAATAAGACCCCACGTCCACACATATACACATGTAAGCACCAACAACAACCAATCAAAACACACACTTATAAAAAAGATCTACCAATTGCAAGAAATCCCTTGACAGCCTATAATCCAAAATGCTACACATAAGCCTCGATCAACCAAACAACGAGATCAATCAAACAAAGGAGCCACACATCATGAAACAAAGAACATTACTCACTCCAGGATACAAAGCATTAAACGGTTATATCTTCACTTCTTACGATTGCGATCAATACAACCGCATTCAAACAGAAATAAACACCCACATACAACACAACCGTACACCACCAAACCACCTATTAAACCACAGTCACCTAACATTCAACACAATAATCAAAAAAGGAGCCACATCATGAAGCAACTATCAAAGGAAGAACTCAAACGTCACAAAATCATCACGCCACAGAATCCACGATACATCGTATGGGGAGATCCTCAAACAAACCACATCAGAATCGATGACAACCAAACAGACAAAGTCAGATACTACACCGCACAAAACTTCATTTACGGTCAACCACAGCACCTCCAAGAAACAGACAAATACCCTAACTACGTACACAACCAAGTATGGAAACTAACATAACACCAATCATCAACCAGCGATCCTTGATCATCAATCATCAATCATCGATCCTAACACAAAAAGGAGACCACCACATGAACAAAACACAAAGAGAAGCAGAAGCAACAGCAGCAATCAACCTAATCAAGCAAATCCAAACACTAAACTCCATCTTACCACAAACACCACCAAAAGTCCTCCCAATGACAACACCTGGAGGCAACCCCTCACGCACACAATTCATCATCATCACACAACAAGGAACATACTTCCAATCATACTCCAGTACCATAGCATTCATACCAAACAACTCAAGCCCCACACAACTCGACCGCTCCACCTGGAATTACTCACGCACCACAAACAAATACAGAAACATCTTCCTGGAAGAAGGCATAGCCACCACAAAAGAAAAGATAGCCAACGGAACATACATCCTCAAAGACCTAAACAAATAACATCAATCAGCGATCAGCGATCATCGATCATCGATCACACCATTCGACCTCAGCAAGTCACTAAACTGCTGGAAAGGCAACACACATGAACTACAAGGACGATCCAAGAAAACAAGAACCCTTAGACCTAACAAAATCAATCTCAATTAGCTTCAGGCTCAAACCACTGGCACTCGCTCAAATCTACGACTGCATAGCCAGAACACAGAACCACAGGCCCATAGGATACAGCGATCTCATCAAGTCAGCACTAAATCAATTCTGTCAAATGATCGACTATAACGCCTTCTCTAATCCACCATCACCAGAAGCAGTCAACACACTTGCCTCCTGGACAATTCAAAACAAAGCAAAGTACAACACATCCGTCAACCAATGGACTCCAAACAACCCAACGCCACACACCAACACCGCACCAACACCACACACACCAAACACCACAATGTCACCAGCCCAATACACAACCCTCTCCACATACATAATGGAACCCACCATCCGTACATTTCCAAAAGAACTCCAGCAACAAGCAAGAATAGTATGGAAATTCATGCAATCAGGGCAACTAACACTCGAAGGTTTACTCGAAGATCCACCACCACAAAAGAACCCCGAAGACACAAAAGAACTCCTCTTCGATCAATACTTAACAGCATTACTAATCGCTGAGTCAACTCTCTGGACAATGCCAGAGTTCAAACCCTACTACGACCAATGCCTTGACATCATAGATGCATACTCCAAACGCAACGAGCACAAGTGCTCGGAACAGGAGACCACAAATGAATAACACAATAGACCAAAAGACCAAAAGATACAAACACTCATCATTTAACGAAATGCCATACGATGAACAAAACAGAGAAATACACCTACAAATCAAAAGATACAAGCAAGACTTCCAAAGACCACAAATAGCCCTCATAGCTCATCGCATCTATGAACTATCAAGAGCAATCCACTTCTCCAAGACAAAAGAACAAAGCTCCATAAATCAAGCAAAGTTAGGCAAACTAATAATAGATGCACAAATAGCCTTTAATCATCTCGAACAAATAATAAAGGAACCCACACCATGATAACAAAATCACAACGCCAACGACGCAAGATACTAAAGCCCCTTGCAAAGTACACAGGCAATACAGTAGTACAATCACAATCAGACCGCATCATGCAACGAGCCA
>PIWD01000139.1 GCA_003354005.1 Gammaproteobacteria bacterium
TCTAGGCCGAATTATGAAGTATAACTTGGTCGTGATGCCGAGTAAAGTTGTTTCCGTGTTTTGTGAGTATATTGGGAGTGTTTTGGTGTGTTTTTGGAGAAAAACGAGCAATTTTTGATGATTTTTCATTGCCGCAAGCACGCACATAGGCAAAAAGGCAAAAAGGCGATTTTTCGATTTTTCGATTTTTTCGCGATTTCTACGCCGTCAAATGACGTCGGACACGGTTGGCATGCCAAACCAAGTTTATTTACCCACTAAGGGGTGTGTTTGACTGTATTCTGAGGCGTTTTGAGCAAAAAAGAGCAAAAATTGACGATTTTACAACGCTGCGAAAACGCATGGTCACAAGGGTGTTATAAGGCAAAAAATCGAATTTTCGATTTTTTCGACATTTCTAGGCCGAATTATGAAGTATAACTTGGTCGGGATGCCGAGTAAAGTTGTTTACGTGTTTTGTGAGTATATTGGGAGTGTTTTGGTGTGTGTTTGGAGAAAAACGAGCAATTTTTGATGATTTTTCATTGCCGCAAGCACGCACATAGGCAAAAAAAGGCAAAAA
>PIWD01000012.1 GCA_003354005.1 Gammaproteobacteria bacterium
ATGTTATTTTCTTTGAGAAGGGGAGGCAAGTTTTTTATTGGCTCAGTTAGAAAAACCTGACACAAATGTGTCGGAATTATATTCTCAAACTTTCCAAGTTTCTGACCACTCTTAGAATAAAGAGACGCCTCATCTTCCTCGCCCTCTTTTAAGAGAAAGTCTGTTTCGCTCAATTCCTTTAACAGATCACCCAGTTTAGAAGCGTTACTTGTTTCTGGGATTGGAATTATATAAGCTTTACCGAACGCCCCATGAATAGGCAAGGCATCAAAGCCTTCAACCAACAACTTTGGCCGGTCGATGGTTTCTGCTAAAATTGCACCGAAGCCCATTTCGCAGAAACAACTCAGGCTGTCAGAGTCCAAAACTCTTTTTTTGTTACGGGTTAACTCCTCTCGAATCGCATTTTTTAAATAAGAAAGTGATGATGGCACGCGTTATTCCTCGCTGGTTGTCTCTGTTATAAATAGCTCAGCAATTTTGGCAGCCTCAGGGATGAAACAAATCTCTTTACCCATAATTTCAACCTTTTCGACCAAATGAGCGTGAACAAGAAACCAAAACTTAGCTGCACCCTGGGGATTGATGTCAGGATACCTATCTGCCTGTGTTTGATAAACAATAACAAACTCAGGTTTCTCTCTTGCTTGATCTGGCACAAAGAGCTTCGGCTCACTCTCTTCTAACTTTACCTCATGAACAATACAATAATTGTTATGACCTACGACTTTCCTTAGTTTCATGAATATCTCCGTTGTTGTGTTAACTGCAATCTAACATATGAATGCGCTACAGTCAAGTTATTTGATTTTGGATTTAAAAAAACTTATAGTGTATACTGTCAATAAAACAATTGGAACTAAAAAGTAACCAATAAGAATCAATAAAGCAGCTTGCTCACTAATACACCCAAATGCCTCAATAACAGGAATCTCTGGAATCATTGGCATGCCGATTTTGAACACGACCGGCAACTGACGCAGCCTTCTTGATATACTAGCTGACACTTATCAGGCGTTTCGCAACCTTCTAATGTTTTCTTTCCATTGCAATGTTCACCATCTGCTATATACCGTTTCAAGCACCGTGCGACACACTTGGCGAATGTGTGCATATTGCTGTCAGGATCTTTCATGAGCTGCTCAGCAACAAATCTGGGCTTTGCGCCGTGGCGTAGGCTCAACGAGATGGTTCTTGCGAAAGCAGTATGTTGAGGATTATCAAAAGTTGCAACAATATCTTTTATGATCAATTGGTCATCAGCTTCGCCAATGACGAGGTCATATACTGAACGCACTGTTTTTCTTTTGTTTTTTACTATGCTCCCGGATATATGTTTCCGAGGGATCTTGATCTTATCAGCCAAGCCACAGAAAATTTCAAATGGTTTATCGGCTATGAGGCCAACTATCACTAGCCATGCTTCGCCTCGAACGGTTGTATGATATATGTCACACTGAACTTCATCAGGTCGTTTGGGCGAATCGTTTTGAGGAAAGTTACTTGAGCTAGCTTCCGGAGCTATTAATACGCCAGACCGAGAGCCATCTCTGTATACAGTTAAGCCCTTGCAGCCACTTTGCCAAGCTTTTATATAACACTGAGATACAAGTTCTTTAGTTGCGCTTTTAGGCAACGAGACTGTTTTTGAAATTGAATGACAAAGCCACTTTTGAGCTGCAGCCTGCAAATCAACAGAAGCAACCCAATCAACATCATTAGATGTGGCATTATAATAAGGGGACTCTTTAATGTCGCTTTTGCCAGTTATTTTAGACCACTCAGACAATCCTTTGTGCCGGACCGCAAACTCAATCCAGCGATCACCCAGATCATCAACAAAATCAACATCAACACCTTCCTCACCAGTTAGTTTCCGTCTTCGAGTATATTCCAAAAGAAAAACTGGTTCTATTCCTGATGTCGTTTGCGTCAAGCAAGAAACTGAGCCAGCTGGCGCTGTTGTTGTTAAAGCGATGTTACGCCTGCCGCATTTTTTATATTTCTGTTGCCAATCTTTCGATAATGCTCCAAGCACTTTCCTCATGAATGGATGATTCTTCTCTTTTTCATGAGAAAAGATAGGAAATGCGCCACGCTCTGCGGCAAGCTCGATAGTTGACCTGTAACAACCAATTGCGAGGCTCTTATATATATTTTCTGTCATTTTTATTGACTCTGGTGACCCGTAAACAATGTTAAGCATGGCCAACGCATCACCCAAACCCGTGATCCCGGTTCCTGTTCTTCGACCCAGTTTTGTTTTTTGTTTAATATTCTCCCAAAGCTCTTTTTCACACTTCTTTATTTCTGCAGGCTCTGGATCAGATTCAATTTTTTGCAGAATTTTTTCGATACATTCTAACTCAAGCTCTACGAGATCGTCCATAAGGCGTTGTGCTTGCCAAGCCGCATGAACAAAAGCATCACTATCAAATTTGGCGTGTTTCGTGAAAGGGTTTTGAATAAATGACGTCACATTTAGCAGTAATAATCGGCAGCTACCATATTTGGGCAGATTTAATTCAGAATTTCCAGAAATCACACCATTGGCAGTAAATTTATGAAATTTTTCTACTTCAATGCAACCGACGGGTTCAATTTTATTGGTTGGCGTAATTGATTCAATTTTAGTAGTATAGGCTCCTGATTGTCGCTCAACTAATATTTCATCAAGGAGTTTCAAATCAACCAATTGAGTCAATTTTAGCACAAAACCATATTTCAATGACTCATGTATTTTCATCAATTTGTGATTTTTCGTAATAACAAGCTCTTCATTATTAGAGAACCTAATCCTAAAAGTCTCTTCTTCACCCGCATCAAAATAACCTGTTGTTCCAGCCCAACATTGTTCTTCATCAATCCAAATTAAATCTTTTGATGTTATTTCTTTAATTTCTTTCATCCCACTATCAGTGACAACCCACACATCAGAAGATTTCGCAAAACAACAAGGATTACAACCAACACTCTCAAACCCCTCTTCTTTATAACAGTCAGAAGGGGTCGTCCTTAATGTTGTATCCCAAAACAAAGCGCCTGGCTCAGCACAATCCCATGCTGATTCGACAAAAGCATCCCATACCTTTCTTGCTCGAACACTCTTTGTTATAACAGGTTCTCCGACTAAAGGCCAGCGCTGCTCATATTCTAAATCATCCTGTAATGCTTTCATGAATACATCAGTAAATTTAATTGAAATGTTTGCACCAGTTATTTTTGCTCTATTTCTTTTTGCATCAATAACTTCAAGAATATCTGGATGATGAACCGAAACACTCAAAAGAAGGGCGCCTCTACGATTATTTTGACCAACTTCTCTTGTAGAGTTAGAAAATC
Organism: Gammaproteobacteria bacterium; assembly: GCA_003354005.1. Lineage (GTDB taxonomy): Bacteria > Pseudomonadota > Gammaproteobacteria > PIWD01 > PIWD01 > PIWD01. Next base: position 3,343 of record PIWD01000012.1, read on the forward strand.
GTTCCATAAAAGTTAACAAACCACTGGTCGTTTTAGCAGAATTTTGGACCGCCAAGCCAGATGGCCTTAATGATGAAATATCAAAACCAATACCTCCACGGCGCTTCGCAATTTGAACAAGCTCTTGGTCAGTCTTTAAAATTCCACCGTAACTGTCAGTTGGAGATGGTAAAGTAAAACAATTTCCTAAACTTTGCACTTGATACTTGTTCCCAACCCCCGCCATAGGACTTCCCTGAGGGACTATCTTACCAAACCCCTTAAACAACTCATAAATCTCTTCATATGATAACTGATTTGGTCCACCAAACTTTTCTTCTATGCGCGCAAACTCTTTAGCAAGCCGCTTATGCATATCATCAGGCGTCTTCTCAAGATAGTCACCCTCTTTATTGCGCAAAGCATATTTTGTTACAAAAACTTCTGTTGCTAACTGATCACCGTCAAAATACTCAAGCGTAGCTTCTTCAACATCACTTTTGTTCAGTTTCATTGTTAATCCTTTGTTCTTCTTGATGCCTCTGATATCTTGCTTTGAGCGCTTCATGTTTAGCCTCACGGAGCACTTCTGATATTACTTCTGGGCTCTGCTCTGATTGGGGTTGGACTCGAATTTCTGTGCAGCTAGTATCAAAAGAAATAGGGAATACCATTCCGTCTGGGCCATTTCTGTTTTTTATAATAAAAAAGCGTCCGCCGTTGCTCGCCTTGTCTTGAGTTGTCCTCGACAAGGACATGATAAAATCAGACACAAAGCATTTTGAATAAGCCTCTGAAATTTCTTCGCTCGTAATGATCTCTTTATTAACAGCAGATCTATTACCCTGGGAAACTGTATAAACTGGGACGCCATACTCTTTTCCTATTGCTCGCAGGTCTTCATAGATTGATTCCAGATCGTGTCGTTTCTCTCCATAGGAGTTAACAGATCTAAGCAAATCAGCATAGTCAACAATAATAGCGCCTGGCTCAATCCCGTGTTGCTTCAGCTTGGCCAAATGGGCACTGATTGTGGCAGGTGTGGCTTTCCTGGCTGGGTACTCTTTGACAATAAGTCTCTTTTGAATACCGTCAACCATTTCATGCACTTCTTGCTTGTGACGGTACAACTTGTCAATTTCGTATCCTGTTAGGCAACTATCATATCTAAGAGCGATAGTCGTGCTTGAAAGCTCCATTGTATAATGTACAACGTTTTTGCCTTGCTTCAGCGCCGCCGCACCGAAGTGAACGAGGCAATGGCTCTTGCCAGCGCCAGAAGCGCCGATTACAACAACGAGATCACCTTCGCCCATACCGCCACGAGTAATGCGGTCTATCTCTGGCCATCCAGTCGAAACGGGATTTCTTATATTGGGCAAAAACCGCTCTTCGAAATCAACCTTATAATCATAACCAAAGTTGTTATCTGCGCCCTTTTGTGTTGCGTCTGTTATGATCTTGGCAATTTTCTCAAATGAGCAAGAATTCACCAAGGGCATCACTTCCACCATCGCAACCTTCAATGTCTGCTTCCGGCAAAAGTCTAACGCTGTGTCTTTAATAAATTGCTCATCGTCGATCTCTAAATCATTGGCAGAGATATGTGCAAAGTAATCACGAACCTGAACTTGTATAGCCTCGTTCTCCTCGCCCAGGTCGGATCTTATCACCGTCCCAACAGTCTCGGCTGAAGGGTGCAATCCGTATTTTGTTCTGTAGTTGAATAGCTTTCGCGCGAACACGCGAAGATACTTGAGGTCGAAAAACTCTTCTTTCAGAACTTCTTGAAGCCTATCACAAAATGCTCTGTCTTTGAGCATTAAGGCTCCCAGATTCATCTGGAAAGACTGGCCGAATCTTGAAAAATCTTCTCTTTTTTCTATAGACAATTCCCTTTATCCTTGTGGTTTACAACAATTCTCCTCATGGTTAAAAATAAGTCATTTAAGAGCAGCTCTCCCATGCCGTCCCTGAACATTTCTTTCCTAAGCTCCGTTGCATTAAACTCAGGCTCATGGGTATCTAGTATTCTCAAAACAGCTTCTCTCCCGTGAATTGAAATGGACGGAACGTAAAGCTGCATGAGTTTATAATTCTCTCTTATCAAATCTTCATTATTAACAACATTTTGGAAAACTTTCAGTTTCTTATTTTGCTCCTTGCAAAAAGTTAAAATATCTGACAGAAAATAAGATGTGCTTTCTTTTAAAAAGGCAAATCTTTTTGCGACAGTCGGCAAACCCACACCAGGAACACCCGGAAGGTTGTCTGACTTATCTCCCACAATAGCTCTTGCTAAAGCAAAGTTCGTCGGATGCACACCATGCCTTTCTACGATAGTTGGCAAGTTAACAATCTCTTTTTGCGCTGGCCTAGCTATGACTGTTTTTTCGTCTAAAAGCTGATAGAAGTCTTTGTCACTTGAAACTATGATTTTCTGATATTCTTTGAATCTGGGCAGCTGAAGAACGAATGATATTACATCATCAGCTTCGACATCCTCTCTCATTATCTGGATGACTGGTAAATTGTTAATGTATTCTATTGTGCGGATGTGTTGCCAGGTCTTGTTCTGTTCTTCTTGTTCTGCAGTTAAAACATGAATGTTCCTGTTCAATTTCCAAGGCTTGCGGCCATCTTTGTAACTGCTGTTAATGCTTCGCCTTTTCGCAGAGCCACCTGGTCCATCCCATATAAGCACCACGCAATCGGGGCGGGTTTCACGAAAAAGCTTGTTGAGAATTTTCAAAAAACCCTTCAGCCCGCCAATAGGATCTCCCTGTAAGCTTATGCTTGGGTCACAAACATATCCACGGATCCATTGATTATAACCATCAATTATTAGAAGTCTTTTCATTCGTAAATCTCATAGTGCTTAAGGAAGAACTTATGAAAGAACTTATGACTAACATAAAATTCACTAACCCCAATCAAGCCGCAAGTAGTAACTTCAATAACACGACCAGTGGCAAGCACAAATAGTACTTTTGTTAACCCCGGTCCTGTAAATCTAGTTTGCAACAGCAATGTTCCTGATTTGAGTGTATTTTGTTCATTCATATTTCTGCCAGAACCCTTTTAAGTCAAAAATATTGAATTTGATATAAACTTTGCCACTCGCCGAAACTTCAATATTGTTGTTATCTGGACCTGGACCTAGTACAAATACAAACCTAGTCAAATCCGTCCAGGTGGCGAGACTGAGCGTCTCACCAGGCCACTCAAACAAGTCACCTGGCTCGACTGTATTTTGTTCATTCATATTTTGTCCAATTCCAAGGATTTTGCAATTGCCAATTTCGCTGTGTGTGCATAATATTGCCACTATACGTTAAATCAATTAATTGATGACGGTTACCCAAAACGAACACAAATTTAGTCGCATCAGGCTCTTGCTTTACTTCATCATCGTAGAGTATCCATTCAAAAAGATCTCCTGGCTCTATGGTGTTAAGGGGGGTTGTGTAATTTTTTTTACTCATGTTTTGTCCAAATATCTTTATAGAGGGCTAGGTCTGGCCCCACATGGTCAACTTTTACTGAATTAGGATGCCTCGGACTATAAAACTCTAAGATTGTCTCTGCCGATAAAACAAGTGCCCAACAATGAAAAAAGCGTGATTGAATTCCAAAAAGATCCCCCTGGTTCAAGGTTATGAACATTGGAATCATTCATCCAGGCGTTATTCATATTTGACCCAGCAGTCGTTAGAAAAGCTCCAAAGGTTAGCTCTGATCCCAACAGCCCCGTCGCCAGTAATTTCAATATTCCTCTTTGAGCCAATCGGAAACACAAATCTGGTCTGCTGAGAGACGTCTAAATCGTCCTCAAGCTCAGTAATGTGATCTCGCCATTCAAACAAGTCCCCAGATTCCACAACATGATGACCCATTTTGCTATAGTCACTCATCATAAGGCACCGCATACAAGCTTGGTGGTTTACGAATTTCCCAAAGATCCCAATAATTTAAACTTAAATCATCCAAAATCTTGAGATCCACAATGTCCGACGTAAAAAGATGGCCACGATGTGTTAACACAGTTGCAACTCCTCTTTGTTGGTTCATTGATAAAATTAAACCAAAACATTTAATTGTTGGATGCAACCAATGGATCAAAGAGCCAGGCTCTAGTTCCTCATCCCATCTGTTTGTATTATTCATTTTTTAGTCCAAATACATCTCAGTGGCCGCCAGCCGTGACTATTTTTTTCAATACAACCAGAACTCGTCAGCCAAGAACCAGAACCCAAAGCCATGCTGAAGAATTGGGTTACAACAGCCTCAAACAAATCACCGGGCTTTACTTCGTGCCTACCATTACCGAAACAACTCATTTCAATCTCATTCTGACAACGGAGTTTTCAGATGTAGAATAGTAAACAATTTTAACTCCGCAATGTACCATAGCAGCAAGACACATTGAACAAGGTTTGCTCAAACGCAACTCACCACCTTTGCCGATTCTAACAACATATACCGTAGCTCCAAATGTCAGTTTTCTGGGGATATTCAGAATTGCGCCGAGCTCAGCATGCAGCGAGGCGACTCCCTCATTCCTCTTGCGGAACCGAGCACCGAACGCACAATGATTTTCCTTGTTGCACGAAGCGTTGATAACACGACTGCCGCGAACCAAAATTGCGCCATGCCTAAAGTCTGGCAGCTGGCTCTGGTTCGCCACGTTTCGGGCAAGTGAAATAAAGTGCTTTTGCTTCTTTGAAGCGTCCTTTATGAAGATTTCCATGACAATGCCTTTCTATGAAGAACAAGTTAGCCTATCATGGTTCTAATCTGTTGTCAAGAGACATCTTCGGCATCTTCAGATTCGAGATTGTAAAAATCAGAAGCTTTGCCAGTTCGATTTTCAAACTTCAAAATCACTTCCTCTTCCATCAATTCTAAGACGCGTTCTCTGAACTTAGGTTGCTGCAATTTCTTGAGCCAATTTGTTTTCTTTCGAAATGCTTCCTTGGTCCCATCTGCATAAAACAAATAATCATTTTGGCCAAGTGTCACATGTTCTGATCTCCGAATGGCTTCAAGCCAAGACTCCTCATCCTTGATGCCGATTGTATCTCCAGCAAAGGTTATTTTGAATCCCAACTGCCTGCCTTCTGTGCCAAAGCGGCTCTTCTTAAGAATGACCTTGACTTCGGAACCTATCTTGAAGCCATTTTCATCAAATATTGAAAAGTCTTTTGTTCTTTTCATCGTCAGCCAAATTCTGAGGGAGGCTGTGTATTCCATTGATTTACCGCCTGGTGTTACGAATGGTTCACGCAATGCCTCCCATCTGTCTTTGGTGATGTTTGTTTTCAATTGATTCAATACAAGGAACGCAGAATCCGCACGACCAAGCGGAAGGGTCAGCTTAGAAAAACTTTTAGATAGCACTCTTGCTTTCAGCCCGACACTTTCTGTAGGACTATAACCTTCTTCTAGCATCCCTCGTGTTGGTGTGTTAGCAAGAGAATCCCAAATGAAAAGGTATCTCATACCCTCTATTCCTAACAAGGTTTCAATTTTTTCAAAAACATCTTCAACACAATCAGGTTGATCGTATATTACTTCATCTACATTAAGACCAATTCTATCCCAGAATTCTGGATCTATTGCATTTTCTGAATCAAAGTAAACAACGCAAAGCCCCATTTTCTGGGCGTTTGCGCCGATCTGGGCGGCCATGTAACTTTTTCCGGAATTATGATTTAATATTCCATTTCCATAATAACATTGCTCGGGATGATCAACTGATATATCTACTATTGGATATTTACCAATATAGTTTACCGATTTAACAGTTTTATACCCATCCTCTGTTAGTAAAGAGGTTTGATTGGGGATTAAAAGTTTTGTTGTCATCCACCCGACATCAGTAAAGAATCTATGTGCCGCTGTCACTTTGATACTGTAATCAGATTCTGTTGTTACCTTGTATGTTGATTGAACACCTTTGTCTATAAAATCAGTAATTTCACTAAATTGGCCGCCCAAGGTCTTTACCTTAACTTTCTTTCCATCCCGCAAAAGAGCTTCTACATCACCTACTGTAATTTTCACAAATTCCTCTTTAATTTTTCTAAGTTTTTCTCATTCACTACAAGGTTCTTGCTCGAAATAAGCTAGCTCCTGCAACCTTTCTTCTGTTAAAGCTTTTAATTAGGAGGTCAGTCTTCTATTATTACTTCAATAATTGTATCAGGTGTAACACACGCCGGCAAGCCAGCCAATTCAGTTACTTTTTTCAACCCAATCCCAGCTTTCTTTCCTTTACAAATGGCCCAGTCCAACCAGAGTGATCCTGTGGGTATCCATTCAGTCACTCTGGTTGGACTGTCTTCGTCGGTGAGATTGAAAGCAGTCTTGTGGCCAGAACGCTTATTGAGCAACTGCCGAAGCTTATTGGCAGATATTTTTCCAGGTTTTTCGTCCTGCGATGGAGCTGCTTTCTTTCTTGCCATTAGGAACTCTCGCCTACAGCTGCTATGTCGCCTGTCATAAGCCTTATTAATTTTTTGTATATTTCAGCCTGCTCTTCAACCCGCTCTTCAGCCTGTGCCGGCTCACTAACGTAATAACCCATATCGGGCTCAACACCATTGTCATAATCCGAATTTTCGGCTCGACGGACCGCCTCGACAGCAGCCAATGCCATCATCATACATTTTTCATCGGCGTTGGGGTCACTAGCTCGATCAATTGCCAACTCTGCCAGTTCCCTCAATTGTTGTATCGTTCTCCTCATTGTGCTGTTGCTGCCTCTTCAAAAGCCTTATCAATTACACTTGCAGCTTTCTTAGTTTTCTTGGTTGTCGTTGCTTTCTTTTCTTTTTTCTCTTCATCAGCGCCATACTTGACAATTTCTTCCTTCTCACCACCAAAAGCAGCATCCATAATGGATTGAGCTTGGCTTGTCTCAATTCGCTCAAAGAGCATATCAAAGTCTGGTACGCTCTCAAGGAGCTCCGCACACTTCTTCGCTCCAACTGCAGGATCGCACAAAGGAGACTGCCTTCGTGCAATTTCGACAGATGTCTTATTAAAACCGGGGGAAGGAACCTTTTCGTGATTAACTTCCAGGTCATATCCTTCTTCTGGATCTGTAATATCTCCAATGTCAGGATTTAACACCGCTCGAAGGATCTTTTCATAAATGGTTTTCGAATAGCCCCAAGTTCGTACTCCTCTTTTCTCTTGACCACGGACGACAACAGCTGAATAAAACCTCTTCTTTGCTGACATGTCCTTGGCCATTTCAATGTCTGCCTTTCCCTCTCCGTCACGACCTTTCTTATCCCCACTTTCATATAACGCACGAACAAAGTCACAAATAGCACATTCTTCACCAAAGTTCTTTTGTGGGCAAAGGATCCTGCTTTCCTCACCAATACGATAATGAAAATGAAATTCCTTAAAGGGGTCACCATCTGGCAGGGGCAGAATCCGCAAATTCTGATCACCATCTTCCAAAGTCAAGAATGTATTATTGCCACCTTTTGACTTCGCGAGCTTTCGCCTCATCGCTTCTAAATCTATGCCCATATCTTGTTTTCTCCTTTTTTTTCATCGTTCAAGATAGAAGCAGTCTAGCACAGCAAACCCGCATCGTTAAGGGGTTTCTTTAACTTTTTATTTATTGAATTGCGGACGTAAAAGCTATAAAAAAAGCGGCGGGCTCCTGTTGCTCTAACTCCACGATCACATAGTTAGTTTTTATTTTTGGAATAAGATCCATACCTTCTATTAAAGACAATAACTCACCAGCATCCTCTTTTTGCTCGAAAACTTTTGTTTCAGATTTTTGATAAAGCTGTTCCCTTATAGCAAGAAAAGTACTGTTGTCATTAATGCTACTTTCTGGGAGCCCATACAGATAATGGAATTCACGGGGCATCTTCAAATCATAAAACATCTTTTCTGTCCCAGCAGCCAAATCTATAACACCAAATGTAGCTAACTTGCATGCAGGATCTGGTGGTGCCAGCTCACCCATCAACGTTTCTTTTTGAGATAAAAACTGAATTGAATAAAAGGCATGAGCGATTGTCCCAATGATTGATTCTTCATAATTTTTTATAGACAAAGGGCCAAGGATAGACTCCAAATTTTCATTGTTCACAAGATACATTCTCTCAAAAACACCAGACCTGGCATAATTTTGAAACACCTTGAAACAAAGATTTTCATTCTTTTTTTCTATTGCGCTCAACAAAGAACGCTCTGGTTTAATGTACAAAATTGTGATTTTTGCTTTCTTTACTTGTTCCAAGATTCGCAATGAACATGCAGAAATTAACTCTGCACCATTCACAACAAAAATCAATTCCTGGCCGCCAATATCTGAAAAAAAGTCCCCCAGGTTTGGTGCGTTTGCTTCATAATCTTCTGGGTGACTTTGATGTTTTATCGTATAATGATTTTTCGCTGTTGATTCAGAATGATTAATAAACCATGCGATATAATCATCATCATATTCCTTTAATTTCTTAACCAGCATCGTGGCTGTCCTGCCTAACGCTATTAAATTCACTTCATATCTCCAAAGTTATAACCTGTTTTGATGTTTACAAGGAACTTGCCAAATCTAGTATTTGAAAAAATTTCCACAAGTTCATCTAAAATTGGCCCATCTTGCTCAGAATAATCAAAACAAACCTCATCATGTATCATAAATGCTATTTTTGTTTTTTTGTTTTTGAGAAAGTTTCGCAGTTTGAATAATTGCTCATAAAACAAATCCGCTGATGTACTTTGCACAAGATAACTTATTGAATGATGTGAATTGCACTTAATGCGTCTTCCAAAAACATTTTCAATGTGACCGTTAAGCCAGAATCTATCACGGATTTGCTTTTTATTAAAAATTCCAATATTTGTCTCTCCTTCACCATAAAGCCAAGCAAAGGTTCTTTTCTTGATATCATCACGTGAATATTTTTGCAGATTCATTTTTTGTATGACATCTTCATAAATGTCGTATTGTGGCTGCATTTGATCCATGATTCCATATAGGCATCTAAAATCTACTCCATTAAAATCAAGATCTATGAAATAATCATTGCTTGGCTTTACCACTCCGCGATTTTCTTTTTTAATGTTCATGATCGGAAAAGAGGTCTTTCCATGTGTCAAGCGACCAGTGACTGAGCCATACGGATTATACAATATAAACTGGGGTTCGTCTGCTATGCTCACTTCTTGGTTGTTTATTGCTTCTAACAGCCGGTGAAGCTGCAGCATGTGCTCATAGTTCGTTGGTTCTGCATGTGTTCGATGGATATGTTCTATTATCTTAACTTGCAGTTCCAGATATTCTTCTAAAACAAAGTCAGGCAATATTTCTAATATGCCATGCTCGTTGAAGTCCAGCCCTATTGTTTTGTAAGATTCAAAAAAAGACCCAACCTTTTTGTTTATTTTATGCCAAGCCGGAAGGATGGATTTTGAGCAAGCTTGGGATAGTGTGGCTTTATTGCAATAAATTTGAACAAAAACAGAGCCCAACTCATCCAACAATGGATTGTACTCCCACGTCACACCTTTTTCTGGCAAAATCCCGTTTTTAAGGAGACCTTTTCCTTGATGCGAGGCAACCACTGCGTCATCTTCGAATAACGTTGCAAAAATCATATTTCCTGCTATTTCTTATAGTTTTAAGAGCTTGTGCAACAGTTCTCTTGTAGCAATTGCATCTGCCAAAGCTCGATGACGTTCTTTTGGAATTTCAATTTCGAAATAGCTCAAGGCGGAGGACAACGAAACACACGATTCTGGAATGTCACCTTTTTGAACATGCAGCCACAATAATGAATGTGTATCAATTGTTCGATAGGTCAAACTCTTTGGTGGTTGCCTTTTGTTGAGCCTATAAAGCCTAGAAATAAATGCCAAATCAAAAGCTATATTGTGTCCTGCCAATTGGGGCGGCTTTGGTTCGCCGAATAGCACATCAATTATATCACAAGCCTGTTGAGTTGTTTTGCCCTTTTCCTTGATTTCCCCAAATTCAATTCCATGTATATCCATCGAAGCCTGAGAAACAACACCAGTCCAATCATTTATCAGAAAACTAATTCCTTGGCTGGCACCTTCAAAATGAACTGCGGCGAATTCAAATATAGGTGAAACGTTTGCGTCTAAACCGCCTGTTTCAGTATCAATAACAACAATGTTCCTCAAGTCTGTCTCCTTGTGTCTAAAGTTTTGATTTTATTTGCTATCATATCAATGCCTTGTTCAAAAGTTAACTGAGAGTTAACTTTTTTGATTAGTCTTATTTTATCCTGTTCTGTCATCTCCGCCGAGATCTCGATTAAGCGAACATTCAAATATAGCTCAAACCAGAAAGACTGCGGATAATTTCTGTTCAAGGCGAGCTTCGATAATTGTTTTCTTTTCTTCACACGATGAATAGATTTGCTTTGGCACACCTCTGTTTGTTTGATAAAGGGATTGCTAATCACAAAGCTATTATAGCTATCAAACAATAAAGAACGTAAATCGTCTATATCGTCAAATCTTGTTTTTGTGTGATATTTTTCGAAAAAGTCTGAAGCCGAGCCTGGTTCTTTAGTAATGCCATAAGGAACGGCTCGTTGTTGCATCTTAGTAGAACCAAGTCTGGCTGTCAAGCTCCAAGGAGCATTTTTATTTACAAAGAATCCATGCAATTCTGCAGCTTTTGAAAAGAATAAAAACATTTGGTCATTTAATAGTTCAGCTTTCTTTAAATCCTCTGAATGGTCCCCACTCATTATTTCGATTGTTAAACCACCAACAGAGGTCGGGCATAAGTTTGACAATACAAACCCAGTTCTTGTTACTGGACGAATTGAGCCATTTTGCTGCATATATTTTTTGAAAACAGACACGAAATCATCAAAAGTCTCAATTTCTTGTTTATGCTGCAACATGTAAGAATTAACAAAAAAGTTCTGAATACCTTCAATATACTGAGAGTATAGTTGTTCCGCACTGCGCCAGGCGCGGGCAGGTCGCAGATCCTCCAAGTTCGCATATGGCAAAATTCGCCTTGTTTTTATTAGGTCTCTATAATATTGCCGAAAATCATTAAAGGCATCCACAACAAAGTCAACAGCAAACAAAGCACTATCAGCATTCAGTGGCTTTAATGTACCGTCTTCGAGAAGATAAACTGCGTCACTTTGCCTATCCACTTTCCCATAAAGATGAGTGCTATACCAAAAATCAACGGGCGAAGCTGCAGTTTGTTCCGGATAAACACTGTCTTTATAAAATTTGCGGGTCTCAAAGCTCAACTTCGCAGATAAATCATTCGACCCGTTTGCACTTCTGAAATTGATCACCTTTGTTTCTCCCTTAAAAAATGTCAGAAATCTTCTTCAGGGCTTTTCCAACACCGACCGCACTATTGTTGTTCGTCTTTTTGTTTTGAGCATCCGGCCAAGACATAAATTGCAACTTAAGCCGTGTTTCAAATCGACCTGGTGCTAAGTCTAAAACAACACCCAGTATTGTATAATACCCGCCGAGTCCCAACTTTGCTACAACTGAATGGCGCGAAGCGGGGTTGCCCAAACCAGGCAATGATGGATTTACATACACCAGAGCACCCGGGCGGAATAACCCATTACCTATCATGCGCACATCAGCATTGTACGGCAGTCTGATCCTGTCAACCACACTCTCTTGTGTTATAAATGACTCTTTCAAAAACTCCATATCTTGCTTGTTGAACTCAATCGACTTTATCAAACCTCTGTCTTGGCCAATGCTAAAATGGTAAATCCCGCTTTGCCCATCTTTCTTCATGTTCCCACGAAGCTCATCACTCGTTACACCAGTCACATAAATGAATAAATAATCCAGCAATTCGGTTGCCCTCGGATTTACATTTTGAGGGATGCTGACATCAGCTATGTTAATTCGTTCTGGCCCAAATGGTCCTCTGATCTTTGAACCCTCTTTTTTGCCAGGAATTGTAATTGGTGCAAGACCCAAACTGACAAAGGGAGATTTGATACTTGACCCGGCATTGAAGCAATCTGAACCAAGTGCTGATAAGACCAGTTCTGTAACCAACTTCTGAACGAACACCTTAAAGGGCATTGAATCAACATCTGGCTTTGACACATTCTTGACCCACCATGCTGTGAATAAATCTAAGCTTATTGGGAGATCTGATAGATTAACCGTAAATGACTCACCCAATTTTGGATCAACATATGTTATAGGGCCAAGCAAAACACGAAACCGTTTTTTAGTAACAGACGATGGAACAACACTCAATGCAGCGTCGATCAGGTCTCCCAAATAAAAATAAGAAAATGTGTATATGTCACCTTGTGTCGGCAATTTGGTTTCTGTGGCATTTTGATCTTCTGGGAACAGGCTGTGCAATATCTTTTCTGCAGTTTCTTTAACTAAACCTTTTTCTATTGTCTCCGAAAAATTTTCAAATGATGAAATGCCAACTTCGGGTTCTGATAAAAGCATCCTAGCCCAAAACTTTTTTGCAAACTGCGTTTTTTCAGACTCTGTTAATTTATCCCACTGCTCCTGAGTCAACTCAAGCTGTATAGTATCATCCATCGTCCGAACAAATGTGTCAATTTGTGTTTTTGTTAATTCGAGGGAAAACAAACGACCGGCTTGATCCATTTGCTGCAAGAGGCGCCTGTGACGAATTCCACGGCGGCTTTTTTGTTTCTTTTCAATATCTGTTACTGCTTCATCAACCCGTCTGCCAGCAGCGGCAATTGTTTGTTCTGTCTTATTCTCTGCTATGCTCGTGAGCTGACTGAACGCACCCTGGCCAAGTGTTGTCTTACCAATGTCAAAAATGGATGTTCTCCGGCCACTGATTTTTTCTTGTGAGCGCTTTAGTCCAAGCAAAGCGAGCCTATCCTTTTCTCTCTGCTCCTTCTCCTGGGGGCTCAACCCGAAAATATCTAAATCACGAGATTCAAGAACGCTCTCAATCCGCCCCTTGTATTCTAATGTTAATTCTATGGTCCCGTTTTGAGCGAAGTTTAATGTATGATTTACTAAATTCATCACAACTGTCAAATTTGATTTTTCTATTGCTGCTCTGGTATCTTTGTCAAATAATTCATGCGTTCTTGGGGGCAAGGACCAACCAACCAAAGCTTTGATTTCAAATAAATTCGGCTCATAAAATTGTGCAGCTGATTGTGTTAAATTTTTTGTTCTAATTTTGGAATTAGGAGCCTTCGGAAGCATAATCAAATCCAAAGGGCTTGCTACTGTTGGATCATCTGATTTTCTTGTCAATTCTTCTATGTTCTGAAAATGCAGAACCAAAGTTGCTCTGTCTATTATGTCTATTTCTGCTGGTTGATTCCCCATAAATTCAAGTTCAAAGCTTTTGATACCAACACCTGAACCTCTCCCCGATTTACTTGCTACAATTTGGCCTAGTTCATCTTGATCAATATAATCTTTAAATTTGAATTCAGGATCTGCTTTGACTGTGACCCCGTCATCTTCATATACAACCTTGAATAATCTAATCTTTGGCACTAAAGCTGATACTTGTGCTGGTGTTAATTCAAACATAGGTTGCAAATCTCTTGCAACTATAAGTTTGTTCAACATGGTGCCGGGATCACCGTCTATCGGTGTAACATTCTCGTATGTTTGTTTTCTGTTGAAGTCTGCAAACTTCTTCCAAAAGGAAACCAAGTAACATTGCTCATTAAACCGACGAACGAACCTGTTCTCTAGTTTCTCCTGGTCTTGAAGCGAACGCTCTGTCAGATGTTTTATTGTGGGACCTATTGAATCAGTTAGGCCACTGAAAGGATTGTCAACCATTTATAGCCCCAACAATATAAGAACTTTGTCCAAGGGAAGTGGCACATATATAACCTCCCCAAGTTCAACATGAGCCTCTGTTGGCTTTCTGTTAAACCAAGCAATGATATCCCATCTCGTTGCATCACCATAATAATCATGCGCAAGTTTATAGAACCTATCACCAACTGACCATATCTTAGAACGCAAAGTCAATTCAGCAATTTCTTCACTTGTTGGGTGCCTTAAGCGAGGTGTTTTGTACTGCCTTATGAAATTCACCCCACGTTCCTTGAATAAATTCGCATACAGAGGGTGGTCGTTAATTGCAATAACTTTGTTTTCATATCTAGACATTATAGGAAGGTGCCTTTAATCACTGTGTTCTTAGCTGCTTCTTTGATTGCGGGGTTGCTGCTTTTTGCAGCTGGCACATTATCACCGCCTTCACCCTTGCGGCATACCGTAAAATGACGTTTGCCTGAAGTCTGATCATCTATTCCATAGGGCCAACGCTCACCGGCTTTAGAGCGCCACTTTGAACCAACCCAACCTAAAGGATGTGTGTGCAACACTGTAAAGTTGCAACTTAATGAAATCGACTTAGGATAAGCGGCTGGTCCACCGGCGCCCGCAGCATGCTGGAATCCTGATCGAGTCGGTGGTCTCTTATCTGATTGACCTGGGGAACCTATGACATCGAAAAACCCTTCATCAAAATTAGGCGACCAATCAAACCCACCAACATAACCTAACAAACCAGCGTTTGATGCCCTTATGCCATCGCCGGCTTTTGTAGCATCCCGGATCCAATTCGCAAACTTAATCTTTATTAGAGGCGAGCCAGAGATTGTGTTCCCGTTGTCAGCTTCTTCGTATGTGGGATAGAGCATGGCGAGCAAATGCTCGACAGCATGCATATTGTCCATCGCCTCAAAGTGATCAATTGAGGTAGTTTCCCAACTTAGAGAAATAACCCTCTTTGTGCGTTCAAATGTCCCAATTGGATCGTTGCGACCATAAACAGACTCTTCGTTCCAGCTTGATTGAAATGAATCCTTGAAAGCTGTGATGAAAGCTTTGAAAGCAATGCACTTACCAGTGGCCACTGCATGAAAATCAATAAAAAGCTTCTTTTGGTTCGCGAGAGATGATTCACCAGATATATCTCGCCAAGTCTCTTTGTGCCTATGATTATTCCCCATTAAACAACCCTCACGTTATGCTTACGATTCAAGTATCCCTCAACAACTCTTCCAACCTCGCGCCCGTCCATTTCCATAATTGTCGGTCCGCTAGATCGATCACTCAAAGAATCTAACTTCATAACAAGCTTATTTATTGCCGTGGCGAGCTCGCTGTTGTTCGGTTGATTGATGGTAGAAGTTGTGGTTTTTTCTGTTGATGAACTAATCAGTTTTTCAGTATTTTGATTATTTATCACGCTTGAACCTGGCGGCAGTGTTACCAATTCTGGTCCGCGCTCGCCGACCATGGCTAATCCGCCACCGAAGTTATCAACGCCGCCTGCGAAGCTGGGGACCCAACCGGTCAAAAAGTCCCATGCCCCAGTCGCCATACCTTTGAGGTCATTCCACAACAATCTGAAGCCTGCGCGAATATCATCCCACCATGCTTCTAAGCTTGCTATAATTGGCTCAAGATTGAAAGCTTCTTTTATGTCGTTCCACAACAGCCTAGCGCCTGTGCTTATATCATCCCAGTTCTTCTTGAATGATGTATAAAGAAAATACATTGAAGCAGCAGCTGCAGCAACCATCAAACCCAAAGGAGTGAAGACTGAGCCAATAAGCCATAGAATGCTCTTTCCGAAGACCAAAATGCCCTTCCCAACCGAAACGAACTTGGCTGCCAGGCCACCAGAGCCAACCAAGAAAAGGCCAGCGGCTGAAGCGCCCTTTTTGATGCCGCCCCATAGTTTGCTTAGTATGCCGCCGGTCTTCTTTGCTTGGTCGCCGACGCCTCCGAGGCAACCTGTGCTAGTAGAACAAAATGCTTCTGTCGCTTTAGTCACAGTTGTCATAAGAGCACTTATTTGAGCAAAACGCCTCATTGCTGTTACAGCTCGAAAAACTGCAGGACCGAAGAGAACAAGTGCCGTTATCCCAGCATAAATGTACTTTGTTGACTCTTTATTAACACCAATGAACTCTCTGAACCCCTCAATGCCGCCCTTTAGCCACTTAAGCATCTCTGTGATGCCTGGTGTCATTTCTAAGAAAATATTCGCAATATCACGCATTACCAATTTCATCTTGAGGAATACAGTTTGGCTCGATCTTACCTGTGCCTCCAGGTCTTTTTGCGTCTTTATGTTGTTTGAACGAGCGTGCAAGTTCTTATTGAGCTCTGCAGTATTTTGATTAAACAATTTACTTGCTTCGCTCACTGTTAGATTGAGCCGCTTCGCGATTCCCTTACGTTGCCAACGATCAAGTTGATTAAATGATTGACCTGATGCATCCATAGCACCCTTTATGAGTTTGATTCTTTCTTCTTCATTAGCTGATAGTAACTGAATCGTATTAAGGTATGGCCCACTGAGGAAAGCATTTAAGCTCATCGCTGCTTTCGCAGCGCCCTCGAAAGTATCAAACTGTTCGACGAACCCTATCAATTTACCAATCTCTATACCTGTTGTCTTGGCTGTTGCTGCAATTGATTTAAGCGCCGATACCACGGCAGGTCCTGTTCGTCCTGTTATATCAAAAACTCTTTCAAATGCTTCTGCCAATACATTAGGGGCCACCGCGATATCAATAGCAAACCCAGCTAACTCTCTCTGCAAACTTATTGATTCTTCGTTTGTCAATTCCATAGCTCTAGTAGCTATATCAAAGTTTCTTGCTGTTACTCCAACGTCCACGCCAAGCTTGTTAAGAACGACGGCCAAAGAGTGCATCTCACCCGATACAAGCGGCATTGTTTTTCTGATAGAACTAAACTTACTCATTTGATCAAATAAAGAGCGCATCGCAGGTTCAAGTTCTTCTGCAGTCAAGACAATATCACCCAATCCAACACGAGTATCTTCCAGCATTTTCATGTATTCATCGCCCGTGCCTGTTGCCATTGAAAAACTCTGAGTGGCATTGTCCAAATCAGTCACAAGTTCTTTGATTGTAAACAATAAAGCACCTGGCATCGCCCACTTAGCGATTTTAGAACCGATAGAGCCTGCCGCATCCTTCATTGCAAACAACAATGTTCTTGTTTTTGCTAAAGATTTGTTTTGTAACTTAAGTTTCAAATAATAACCAGAAGCAGTCTTTCCTAGATCTGTAGAGAGATTAAGAATCTCTTGCATGTTCTTTTGGTGCTTTTTTAGAGTCTTTGTTTGTCTTATCAGAACTTCTAGTTCTTCCGCGAACACTTTTGCTTGCTCTGTGGTAAGCTCTCCCTTCTTTTGAGTTAATAGGATTTCTTCTTTTTTCCTCTTCAAAAGCAAAGTTGCGACGTCTGCTCGCTTTTTAATGCTCTCCAAATGATCGCTTTCTTCATCTGCAAGCTTAACTTCGATTTTGAGCTCCTGCTCCTTGAGATCCAACTCCTGCTTTATTAATGCAGCACTTTTCTCTAAAACAGCAGCTTGTTTTTCTGTTAGTTGGCGCGATTCCTCAATCTTGGCGTTGAGCTTCTCCAACGCTGTTACCATTTCTTGCACTTCTTTTGCTGTGGGGTTTGCCATATCTCAATAATTAGAATTTGATAATGAAAAGGCCAGCTGGTGCTGGCCTGGAGGGTTAATGTTTTTTAGGCTTTCTTGCTTCTTCTTCGTCTTCGCGTTGCTTGCTTGTTCTCATCAAGAACCACTTCCTTAATCGTATTGGAAGATTGTAAGCTTCTTGAAAGCTCCAATTGCCATAATACTTCAAAAGAAACAGCTGTTCATATACATTTTCTATTACTTCATCTGTAATATTAAAGAATCTTTCAAAAATGTCACTTTGGCCAAAAAAAGCCGACCGTAATCGGGACCTCAACCTCCTCTTCATAAGAGCAATCATTACAGCTGAACCAATGTTTCATTTCAACACTTGGCATTATTGTTTTGTACAAAGCACGAAGATGTTTTGCATCCCACGCCGGCATACTTTCGATAAAAGAGCCAATTGTGTTTGGATCTGTTGAACCTTGAACTGAAACAATTATGCGACGGAATTGGTTTGTTAGCAAAGCCTCTTCCCTGCCTCTTTTTTTGTTCATTTTAGCACTTTCTGCGAGCCAGTTCTCGTCCCCCAAGAACATAGGACGTACACCAAGGGTCACCTGAGATCGGGGCAATTCAAGGTAAAAAACCCCATCTTTTTCTTCCACGTCAAGCGCAGACAAATCTGGTAATTCCTCGTGAGTTGCCTTTTCTAAATCAAAAGTGATTTTGTGTTGCGTGTCACAATTGGGGCAGGAAAGTTGCACATCATAATCTGCACCATAACCTGTGATTCTGGCTTTAACCATAATTGCGTCTCTGTCGCCAACGTAAAGATCGTGGACTTGGATTCTTTGATCGATTATGATGTTTTGAAGAAGACGATCAATGACGATTCCTCTCTTAATGAGTGCTTGAGAGCTGAGAATATCTTCATCCTTAGCTGTCATAAACCGGATTTCAATTGCGCCTTCAGATAGAGGATGGCCTGGGGAATAGAAAAGACCCTTTGAAGGAAGGTCCACAAACTCTGTTTGACTCGGAAAATCTAATTGTGCCTTCTTTTGAAATTGTGGTGGTGTAGGTGGGGGATTGCCCGCTTGGGGCAGCCGATCAGCGTTATTTCTTGTCATTTATAACCTCTTGTGTTATTTAAGCGATTCGTGGTGGGTCACCTTGGGCGCGGGAGTAGACAGGGCTAGTTGCTTTGATTGTGGCCCAGTCGTAGCGGAAAGTGAGCTCAAGATCAATAAAAGCATCCTCGGCCATATTAAGCTCGCCAAATTTAACTTCCTTGATCCAAGGATTATGAAGCGTCCATGTCTCAACTATTTCTGCATTTATACCTAATTGATCAATTTTAATATTGCCACCGACAGCAGCAACCCCTTGAGCTTTTGATGGAGCAGCTGGGATTTGATCGGGGCCAACCTTTTCAGGAGAAATATAGCCCGAATCAGTTAGCAGTTTCATCATTGTAGCTGAAGCGTCTGGGTTGATAGGATCAACAATCACCATTGTAATTGGCTCCCAAGTCACTACGCCAGGGTAATAAAATTCATAAGATAGATATCTGTGTGGAATTTCTGACAAAGCATAGCTTGGTTTTGTCATACTCTTCATGATAAACTGTGGTGCCCCACGAAATGAGCACTGCCAAAGAAAAGATCTTTTGGGTTCGATTGCGGCATTTGCCCAAAATGGCATGGTTATAGGTCTCCTGTTCTTTTATAAGTAGTCAACCGCTTAATCTTCGAACGCAGCGCCTGTGCTTGAGATATTAAATTGGATATCAATGAATTCTATACTGCGTGATGGCTTCAAAAACACCTTTGCGTGGAGGATATTTCTGTCTACTAGATCCGGCGTAGTTGTGGAAGCATCAAGCACAACCTTGAAGTCGCTCAAACCCAATCGAGTTTTCACGCTCTGTAAGAAAGGCTCAATCTCACCCAAGAACGCATTCCACGTTTGCTGCACGTTTTGCTCAAACAAGATTCTTGTTGCAATTCTAGAAATCTCTTTCTTAACAAAAATCAGCATTCGACGAACGTTGATTCTATCAAGAGCAGACTGAGTCACCTGCAATGTCTTCTGGCCCATCACCACAACTCCCTCAGCAGGGAACTTGGCAATTGGGTTAATGTTCGCAGCATAAAGCTCATCTCGCTCTTCAGATAGAACATCTTCGGTCACACCAATAACAGGGAGACCACCATCGCCGCCATTTAAGCCACCTCGGTTGAAACCAGCTGGTGCGAACCAAAGCTCCGAAACAGCCTCAGTATTAGCAAAGGTGCCCAAAGCAACTACTGAAGGTGGCACGAAAACCTGCACACCATGAATCTCATCAAAGATTTTAACCCATGGGTAATATGTGCAACCATAACTGTTGTTCAAACCACGATCCCTCAAAGCATTCACAACAGATGTTGGGTTGCCACCGACGCGATTCGCAAATGTTGTTGCCGTCGCCTCATGGGGCGGCGTGAATACACTAGGCAAATCAATGATAGCCAATGTGTCAGCTCTGTTCTCAGCAACCGTAAGCATATGCGCTGTTAGAGTATTTTTTGTAATACCTGGAGCTGCCAACAGATTAGTTTCTACAATTTCGGCATTTGAAACAGCATCAATGCATCGCTTCACGCTGTTATATGCATAATTGGACTCTTCAGTAGAACCCATCCTTGTGTTGTTAAATGGATCTTTCTCGATAACTTCAACACCGTCAAAACCACCATGAAGGGGCATTGTGAATCTGTTGTAACCATCTGTCAAAATCTGGCGCCAGTCTGACTGCTGAGCTGTTCTAGAATCGCCGTCACCACGTGAACCTGATTGCCACCAAGCAGTAATCCTGGTGGAACCAGTTGTTCTCAAGTCATCTAGTGAGAAGATGAATGAAAGCTTTGTGTGCTGGCCAGTTGAAAAGTTCTGAGCATTAATTGTATCAGACTTAACTCTCACCATATCAACATGTGAACGATCAAAACGAATTGTTGAGGCATTTCTGTTTGTATTAATTCCGAAATAAGCTTCCTTTTGGTCATTGAGCCCACCATCAGAACTGGAAACGCGAAGTCGCAAGGTTGGGTGTTGCAAGACAGTTCCTGTCATGTTTACGTTGCCAGAAATGAAGAAGCCAGACTCAACAGTATTTCCGACCCACTGGCTCGTACCGTTTGTCATCACATAGTGAGTTCCTTCATTTGACGCGCCTGGGGAGCCGCCGGTCATTGCGGCTTGTGTTGCATCGAAAAACTGAATATCTGCCAACACTGGAGGTCCGAAGAAGCCGAAGGGAACAAGCGAAGTGTCTGTCAAGCCGTCATCAACATCTCCATTCATCTCTATCCGAATGAACTTTGAGTGGTTGTCATATTTTCCATATTCACGATATCTATTTTTTGTTTCGTCCCAAGTTGAGAATTTGTCACCTACCTTGTTGGCCACATAATCTGCTGAGTTTGGATCAAGGTTGCAATCACTGAATCTTTCGGCAATTCTGACTGCACCGTCGGAATCTTGTATTGATCGAACGATTACATCAAAACGACCGTATGGATTGAACTCACTCGAAGCAGGTCGAATATTTGAAATAGAAATCTTTAGATTGCTCTGATTCCACTCACCTGTGTACAGAGAGATGAATCGGAACAGCTTCTGCATGTCTTCGGGTTTGTAAGAACCACTGTTTGTGGTAATATCTTGTGAGATGACCCAACCAGTTTGCGAATCTACAATGCCCTGCTTGAATGTTGCTCTATCATATCCGCCTGTGCCTGAGCCAGTAATAAGCTGAAGCATAACACCAACCGAACCTGTGCCACCGATGTTGTTGTTTACATAGTTCTCAAAAGATTCGCCAAGCCAATAACTCTCTGCAGTTGTTACGATGCCAGAGTTTGTTAGGGTTGGGTTTGTGTTGAAAACCTTGCGAAGATAGTTGTTATCATCCCGATCCAAGTTGAAAGGAATTTTCTTTTGACTTGTCGAGCCAGAGAACAACTCTGCGACAAAACTGAAGTTATTTGCTGTTGAGTTGATCAAAGCACCAACAGATGAAGTGTTAGAGTTAGCAGCTGGGTTGCCCGCCATTCCGCCGGAAAGGCGGATGGACCAATCTGCATGAGGCAGATAGAAAACAGCAGCCAGTGAGCCAGTTTGATTGGTAAAGCCGTTAGAGCCATCTCCGGAGCCACTAGGAATTACAAAAAGACCAAAAGCTCTATTGACAGACCATCCCGCCTCACCGGTGGAAGTTGCGTTCACATGCTGTGCGCCGAGAACACGAACAAAAGTTAGAGGGGAGCTATTCTTCAGCCAAGCTTGAGCAGCGTATGTACCATATGAAGGCGCGAGAAGGTTACCTTCCCTCCAAACATCACCACCTTCGGTGCCCGGTATTGGGTTCCCGAAAATTTCGATAAATTCCGACATGGAACTTACGGTTACTGGGCGCAATGCGGGGCCACGGCGAGCGCGCCCGACCACTGCGGGTCCGACGGGTTGTGCTACTTTGGGTAGCTGGGTGTTGTCTACCTCGGAAAGGCGTATGCCAGGAGATACGAATCGTAGCTTGCGAGTTGTCATTTTTATGGGTCCTCCAACCAACTATGCATATTAATTAGATTATAGATTGTGCCAGAAGACACCCCGTGCTCTACTGCTAATTCTTTCTGTTTATATAGCCCCGTTTTATGTTTCTCTCGTATCTCTTCAACAATCTCCCAAGTTAACTTGGCGTTAGGTCTTTTAATCCCCTTTGGTTTTTCTAATGCGCCAGCTATGTCTGCCCAGGTTTTTCCAATTACCGCTCTATGTATCGTGGGCTTAGAAACTCCAAATTGCTCAGCCAAATCTTTGTATGTTACGCCGCCGGCTGCATACAGTTTCCGTGCCTCAACCACATCCTCTACAGTCAACTTTGAAGCCACATTATCCTCGCCATATAATATCTCAGGTTTATGTCCAGCCGCCTTCAGACCGGCACTTATTTTCTCTCTGTGCTTTTCTGAAAGAGTTTTGCCTTTTGAGTGACCATCATTATTTTTATAAAATTCCGAAAGACCATTTCTTATATTTCTTTTGTGCTCATCAGATAGTTTTTTACCACGAAACCGATCCCCAATTTGCCTACAATGATCGGGTGATAACTTCTTGCCTTTGTGCGCTATACTCAATTTCCTTTTGGTCTCTTCGGTATGCTTTCGCCCCAAACAACTGTTTGCTACCTCGCATATATTATAACCAAAGCGACGGTCTGCTACTTTCAGCTTATCCATCCAAAATTGTTCTCGCCCAATCAAAAGACTCTTATCTTCAATCAGCTCAATTTCAGAAAATTCAAAATTCTCAAACCCATGTTTATTCCAAGATCTTTGAAGGTGCTGGTTTTCATGTTTATTGTGATTTAGAACATAACGATGCCGCAACCACCTTTTCTTAATATTCACCGCCGATCCGATATAAACCTTTCCTGTCACAATATTTTTTATTTGGTAAATACCACTTTTACACATAATATCTCCGTATGTCTATACACACCATACCATATTAAGCCAAAAACGTTAACTTTATGTCAGCAGGTTTTCGCCCAGTTCTCGCTCAAGTTCCTCACCTGTCATAACCCTCTCCCTTGAAATTTTGACTTCAACGATGTTTTCACGCACAACCAACTTTGGTTTTTCTTCGTTTTTGTCATCCCCAATCAAGTGACCAAGAACACGTGCTTCGACAGTTGTTTCAAAGGTTTTTTCTTCTTCGCCAAGATTATCAATGTTGGATCCATCTGTAAAATCCTGGTCAAGAAACATTTCATATGTATGCCCCTCGTCACGCAAGATCACATAATTCGCTCCACCTGGTCTTGTAATAAACGGTGTTACCAGTTGATTCATTTGTTGCTGATATTCTGTCTTCAGCATAATTTCATAATTCATTTCGATATAAACAGGAATTGGAATGGTCACTGTTTCATATACAACTTTTTTATTTGGTCGCGGGAAGTTAAGGTCGCCCTCAAGTCTGCGGCTCGTTGCTTGAGCGAAGTTTCTTGTCTTATCTTGTTGAATTAATCTAGCAAGTTGGATAACACCACCTTTTTCATCTTGCGGTCCCTTCAGGTTTGCCCAAACAGTGCCTTTATTCGATAGATTTTTCGTCATAGAGCCACGTTTAACGACAATGATAGGCAAGACTATACGATCAGCCAAATCGCGGCGTTCTTTGTTATTTTTTACGTGAAAACTGCGTTCAGCACCAGACCAAATAACTGGGACCTTCTTAAAGCCCTTGTTTGTTGTCACAAAAAGGTTTAATGTCTCATCAAGCCAAGTGAACAAAGCGCGATCCACACTTTCCAAAGTTGAAGCTTGGAATGGTATCTCAATTTCCTTTGGTTGATTTGGATCGTTTCTAACAGGCATCGAATAAACCCTCCCTCGCCTGGATGCATTTTGCTTGAATTTCGAATCTGTGACCTTGCTGGCCGAAGAGCTCTCTTGGCTCTGCTGCTGTGACTATCTCATAGTAAATCTTACCATAAAGAACAAAATCACCAACGCGGATATATAAATCTTGATCGTCTGTTATTCTTTTCTTATGAAAGTTGATTACGATAGAAGCTCTCTGTTCTGGGCCAAAGTTAGTTGTTACTGTCTGCAAGCCCTCCCACTCTATAAGGATGCCCTTAACAATAACAGGGCTCAGGAAAGTTTTTTCTATTGCTTCGCCATAAGTTGGGTTATACTGCGTGAGGTCCAAATCCAGTGGGTAGTACACAACCTGCTGGGGTATCACTGTCTCCAACAGCTCGTCGTTCACTTGTTTTACAAAGTCTCTTTCTGCCTTTCCAAGGAAGAGAGGTGCCGGTGGCGCGGGAAGCCTTGTGTGTTTATTTTTTCCATCTGACATATCAAGCTAAATAGAGATTCCCCTTGACATGCAGCAGCTGCTGTGCTATGGTTCAGGGATGCCGTTAGAATACCACGAAATTGAACCAGGCGATTTGTTCAATAATCCTGGGTTTCAAAACTTTTTCTTTTTTGTTCTTTGCGGCGACTCAGAAGATAATACGCGCGCGTCAGCTGTCTTGAAGCTCTACAATGAAAGGATAGAAGTTATTGTCAGCAGATCTGGGCAGCTTGGTTACTGCAAACACCTATGGACAAAATATGAATGAAAAATATCATACCGTCAAACCTGGCGATCTGCTAGAGTGGGACTCTGAAAAAACAGAACATCGTTGGTTACGTCTTATTCTCTCAACCGCACCCAGGCCAATGTGCTTAGAATTTTATACTAGACCTTCAAACGGTTTTATAGAAGTTACGATCCCATTCTACGGCATGAACTTATCGACAGAATATTGGATCAAGCATGAGTGAAGAATATAAAGAATTTCACAAAGTCGAAGCAGGTGATTTGTTTTTCGCTAATAGCTATGACATTATGATGTTCAACAGGCGTGCGTTTAATTTTGTTCTCAGTGCTGACGGGAACGATGAATGGTCAATTGCTTTAAGATGTGGCCCTGACAACAGCGGCGGCATGAAAATAAGCATCCTAAATCGAACAAATGATGACACTCACTTTGGGGCGTATAATAAATGGTATTGGACAAAATATGAATAATAACAAAATCTTCTACCAACAAGAGCCCGGTGATCTGTTTGAACACAAAAATAAGCTCGGCAACGATTGGTTCAGCTTTATTTTGAGTGAATCACATTCAATGCAAATAATCAACAACGGCTCAATAAAAATAAGAAAATGGCCGCAAGTTTATACATTTCTCTATTGGATCAAATATTAAAATCTAAGTTTTCCATGTCTTGCGTGCGACAATGTCACTGATCGCTTTTCTACTAACACCATAAAACTCTCCCAGTTGCTTTTGAGTAAAGTCACCTGTTGCATATTTTTCTCGTATTTCTTCTGCAATTTGTTGGTTCAGTTTCGCATTAGAAAATGGCTTTTTTGAGGGTGGCTTGTATTCTGGATCAATCCAAACTTTATTCAAAATAATATCTGAGATAACTGAAAAATGCACGCCGTACTTCTTTCCTAATTTGTAACAGCTCCCACTTGTTACCTTTCGAATTTCCTGAACATCCTTTATTGTCAACACGCAATTGCCAAGGTTCTTTGCTGGCGGTTCATAATCTTCTTTAAACCAACTTTTGTTCAAGATGATATCTGAGATGGTGGCTTGATTCATTCCATATTCTGTTGCAAGAACCACCTGCGTTATACCGCCCTTATAGGCTTCTCGGATTCGCTCGACCTTAAGCCACGTGAGCTTTGCGTTGTTACCTCTCTCCCCACGGTTAGCTTCAGCTATTTTTTTCTTGTGCTCTTCGGTTAATTTGACGCCCAACCTAGCTTGCCTCATCTTTTCGATAGCTTCTGCTGGTTGCTTAAGGCCAAGACGGCTTGTGGCCAAGTAGCAAATGTTGTATCCTAATTCCCTCTCATATGTTTGATAGTAATCAAGGTAATACTGCTCCCTGGGAATGATATATTCTTTTCTGGTTGCATGCATTACTTCGATGACTTCGAACACAAAGTTCTCTGCCCCGTATTTGTTCCATGCGCGCTGCAGGTGGATTGAATGATGCTTATTTTCTTTTAATTGCCGCTTATGTGTGTTCCAGCGGTTTGTGAAGCCTCGACCAGCTGCGGAACCGATGTAGCGCTTGTTGTTTTTGAGGTTTCTGATTTGATAAACGCCAAGGTTTTTATTTGGTATATTATCAGCCGACATAAATGGCCATGGGAACACGCTTAACAACAGCAAATGCAGTTTCAGAAATCTTTGCTTCTTTTTCGCTCTGGGCTAGGTATGTCAGAGCATCCAAGTCCTCACGAAGCCGTGTTATAAGAGCATCTTTTTCTTCCTTAGCCTGCTGGAAAAGTTCAGCCCAATCAAGCTCCACAGAATCTCCGGGGATGGGGATGCTGCGGAATTTCCCTCTAATATGACCAAGAATTTCCTTTGTCAGGGCCAACGCGTAGTCACGTATCCAATCCTTGCCAATTGAGTTAATGTTGTCATAAGGCAGGTTACCAAATGGAAGCGTGTTGAAGTTGTTAATTCCGTCAATTCCTGAACTTCGATCGTCTGAGTCCTCTTCCCATATGTTCGTTGGAATTACGAACGTAAACCAGAAGGACGATTGAGTAAATCTTGTTGGTGGTGGATACAATCGGACTTTGTTCCCTATAAGCTCGTACGAGTAGTGGCTAGTTCTTGTGTAGATCGCACTCTCGTACGCTTTTGCTTGGAGCTTGTTCTGCCACGTGGGAATCAGCTCAAACGTTGAGTCATCGCTATATTGGCCATAGTTTGACAAGTTCCCGACGACGCTCAAACCGCCATACATGCCGAAGAACCTCCACATGGCACGTGGCGTTTTGTAGTACACCTTGTCAATCAAAACTCTTGGGTTTCGCACGGATGAGCTCATGAAGGCATCTGTGAAAGCGGCATTGCCAGATGCAGCTGCACCAGAGACTGCCGCCTGCAGATCATAATCTTGAGTTCCAGGTATAACATTCATGGAGGCTGAGTATCTCTGCATGGTGCCGCCTGCACGAGCTGCTGTGCTATATCTGTCCCACACACGGCGCACAGACCCAAAATCAAACTTGGGGAACTTGAGGCCAACATGTGAGCCGCTCAAGCTAGCTGACAGCTGTGTGTCCTGCAAGTTGCCATCGTGATCAAACGTCCCGGTCATATTGCCGAGAGCGGCGCCAAGAACATTCTTTGCTTGATGAATGTTGACAATTCTGGAATAAGTTAAAACAGCTTTTTCATAGGCAGCATAGACATTCGCGGGCTTGATCTCAAGGTCAAGAACATCGCCACCAATCATTCTGTATGTTAGCTTAACTTGGTCAGCTGCACCAGAAAGAAAATTTATGCTGTAGAGAGGAGAGGTTGGATCTGAATAGACGCCAAGAGCAACACCTTCATTGACCAGTGTTACTGAGCCAGTTGACGTAAGAATAGCTGTGCTTGTTGTGCTTATCGGGTCTATGGTTGGAATTGGCATTCACGAAATTCTCCTATCATCAAACTCTTCAAAGTAAGTAGTTCAATAGGAGATCGTGTCGTACTGGCCAGGTATGAAATGCATTGAGTCAATAGTGACTTCATCAACTCCATCTCGCCAGCGCCCAAGAGAAATAGTAGAAGTTATAACATAAGAATAATTAAAGCTACTATAAGCAGGTTCAACACTTAGAACAAAATCTATATATCGCGCAGTTATCAACAACGTTCCAGGTTTTACCTCTTCTAGGTCAAGATTTGGCATGCTGATACTTCTTCTTTTGGATTGTGCGCAAACGTATAAATTTGAATCTCCGTTGTGCCAGCCAAGATCAGCATTGTGCTAGTGTTCGCGGCAACCCCTAAAATAAATCCGGTATAGCGTTCTTCTGGTGGGCGTTGTGGTTGATCAAGGAGTAGGAGCCCGGGCTTTAGTAGTTTTGTCATTAGTATTGGATCTCAGTATATTCAGTTTCATGAGTCCACACCATAAGTGAATCATAAGTCAAAGAAATCTTATCTCCATAAAGATTAAGTGAAAACCCCAAGCAACTACCTTGAAAGTTTGGCTCCGCAGATAAAACAAAAGAAACAAACCGCGGCCAATGAGGCTCAATTTCATTGATTAATAGCGTTCCTGGCTTCAATTCATTTATATCTAAATAATCAGTCATAAATTTCAAACCATGATGGGCCACAACTGGAATAAAAAGTTGTTATTTCTGTTTTACCTGAAGGTCCATGCAAGTGGATAATAGTGTTCTTTTTGAAAGATTCACCTGCGTAATTTTCGTGTCCAGAGCCTTCAAGCACAAACAAGATATGTTGATATTTACTATGAATCAAAAGCGCCCCGGGTTTGATTCGCTCAAGATCTTCTTCGTTAAATTCTGTATATTTATTCATAAACTTTAATATAGAAACTAGTCCCGAAGTAACCAGAGGAAATCACATGCACACCAGAGGGCGACGCTTTCAACGAAATGAAAAGAGCGAACGGCTTTGTGAGTTTCGGCTCAATCAAAACTATCTCCCAAGTGCGATCCGTCAGAATTAATGAACCTTGTTTGATTTTTGTTATGTCAATCATGAATTTCAAATAGGGTGTCGCCAAGGGCAGCGGTAAAGTGTGTTACCAACAGTTGATCCGGACAGATGCTTAAAACAATGTTGTTTTTATATGTGCCCGGGGAAAGTCCGTCGCTCCACCAAGGTAGGGCATTGTCATGCGACGAACCTAATATAAAAATGATCTCATCCACCAAGGACCTGGTAGTGGGTAATAGAAGCGCCCCGGGTTTGATTCGCTCAAGATCATCTTCATCCCAAACATTTTTACCATGAAACATCAGCGGCACCTCGCAAGAAAACACTCATATGGTGAAGCTCTCCTATGATAGTTCCTCCATGCCAACCCTGAGTACAAAGCGCCCATGTTCGTGACTTATTGACGTTTAAAACAAAAACAATTTCTCGATAACAGGGTTCGCCAGAAGCATTGCGGCCATATTCAGAGCGGTCACGAATGATGAGCGTTCCTGGTTTGATTTCTTTCATTTGTAAATTTTAACACCATTCATGGTTGCGTTGCTCCACGAAGAGACAACAACATCTTCAGTAACACAGTTAAATCCAAGATATGTATAGCTTGCGCGGGTGCCGTTACGCAGTGGGACGTTTAAAACAAATTCAATAAGCCGGTACCCATTAATATGTTCGCGAATAAACAACAAATCGCCTGGCTCTATTAACTCATCTTTCTTCACTCGAAGATCTCCAAAAAATAAGAGTTATATTGCACTGACACGGAGCCAACTCTCGTCGTGCCGTTTCTTGTTATACGCAAGGATATAAAATCCGTCAATTCCACTCCATCTGCAAAATTAAAGAATTTGGATGGTATAGGCTCAGTCAAAACTATTTCCCAAGAATACCTATCTTCCAAAATCAACGACCCTTGTTTGATTTTACAAATGTCATTCATGCTTGATCCAATTTGCGTACGATGGAGCCCATCCGGGAACATAATTCACGAGCTTCAACCCTGCGGGCGAAACAACCAACGCAGCTGTTGGATTATTATGATCTGTAGCTAAAACAAAGCGAAATTCACGATGATTAGCGTCGACATACTCAAGAAGAACGCCTGGTTTAACTTTATGATATTTATCAATCATAAATTTCTAAGTATCGATAGTCGAGATCTGTTTTCATAAAATCATCAGACCTAATGTACACCCTGTCTGGCTGCCAGCTATCAAACCCAAGATATTCGTAATCCATGACCGTGGATCTCTCCTCCCAAGGGGTCTCTTTCCAAGGTTTGGTGCTTAAAACAAACTCTATGTAGAAAG
The DNA here is from genome assembly GCA_003354005.1 of Gammaproteobacteria bacterium. Lineage (GTDB taxonomy): Bacteria > Pseudomonadota > Gammaproteobacteria > PIWD01 > PIWD01 > PIWD01. The sequence continues at coordinate 33,212 of PIWD01000012.1, forward strand.
GGGCATGGTGGCCACTGCGAAGCTTGCCAACTATTAATGTGCCAGGTTTTAAATCATTCATATCTTGTCCAATGTACGCTGGCATAAGCCCAGCTCCGCTCGATCGTAACTTTTCCGTTGAACCAAACTACCAGACTATTTTCAACAATAGAATAGTCGGGGCTCCTTGCTGTCAAAGCCAAAGCAACATTCGCATTGTACCATTCTTTCCTAATGAACAAATCACCAGAATTGGCTCTGTGATAAAGCGATCCAATAAGTCCGTAATCACTCATACTTAATCCAAATGCTTTTTGACAAACGATCATGCGTGCAAATTGCTTCAATCGTTAATTCGTTAGGATAGAAACAAATAGCAGCAGCTGCTTGTCTTGCATCGACCGACAAGATGAACAAGAATTTTGGCCAAAGCATGTCACTTTCAACTAAAAGGTCGCCAGATTGAAGATTGTGTCGGTTATCATCACTCATGTTTGGTCCAATTCAGACTAGAATAAAGGCACTGGCACTTTACCACAACTTTACCTATGGAATAAAAGACCAAGCTATCGGTCTTCGGCGACAAAACCAAAGAAACTGTCGCTTGGTCTTTCCCAATGAGCAAATCGCCAGCCTTGACTTTATGATAGAACCAAGAAAAAGCTTTTAAATCACTCATGTTTCGTCCAAACCTCTTGGCGCAGACCTGGTGCGAGTATGCATTGATGAACTTCACAAATTGCCGATTTCCAGTTGGAAATGGCGGGCGCAATGTACAAATATGTTTCAAATTGACCAGCTGTCAAAACAAACATATGCGCCCGTGGAAAACTGCCTTTTGTAGATAACAAATCACCCGACTCAAGATTATGATATTCGTTATTCATGTTTGATCCAAGCTTTTTTAGCAGGCTGCCACTCTGGCCCACTCCAAAGTGTTGGCCAGAAGCTCACTTTCCCGTGCTGATCAACGTCCAAAGCGAATGACGCTTTATTATTTGATGCAACAAGGATGAAAGAAAAGTAACCTCGACTTTCAAACAAATCACCGGATTTAACGATGTGATAATCACTCATACCTAACCCAGTATGTGTTAACATAAACGCGCAGGCGTTCGACCCTAATGAACAAATCACCAGAATTGGCTCTGTGATAAAGCCAAGAAGAGTCGTAATCACTCATGTTTGGTCCAATTGTATAGTATTGGCCGCCAGGGGGCTTGGCTCCAAATTTCTATTCTCCCTTGAGTGACGCCCAAGAAACTTGTTGCTTCGTCATTTTCAGCTCCAAGAATGAAACGTATTACGCGATAGTTTTTGTCTTCAAGAAGATCACCTGGCTTGACTTTATGACGTGGCTCACTCATGTTTGGTCCAGTATACTGAAGAGAACTCGCCACGAAAAGAAATCCTAACTCTTCCATCAGAATCAAGCATCAAGCTTGAGCCAGGCCAGGCGTCGGCTGTCAAAACCAAAGCAGCCTTCCCTGACGCTGGCGCCTCTTTTTTTCTGAGAAGCAAATCGCCAGGCTCGGTGCTATAAAAGAACCATGAACTGAAAACAGCGGCGGCCATACGAAATCCTCAATTGAGAACAACAACCATATCACAGCTGTGACTTGTTGTCAAGCTTTAGTTCAAACAGATTGCTGCCGCATCCATAAACCTTGGTGACACCGGCGGCTTCTGCGATTTGTTTCTCTGGGATTCCAGGTTGAGCTCGATACTTGAATCTGTGTTGGCGCTCCAGGCCATCTGTGTACCAATAGTCAAGTGGTGTTCGCTTTTTATGAGCAAACCCTGCTGATTTATAGACTGTACCAGGACCAAAGCGAAGATCTGCATAGGAGATTATCTTTTCAAATTTATACGATTGCGCCCATTGCTTGAAACGCTTGAAAAGGCGCTGGAAAGCCCCTGTTATTGACCAATTTTGTTTTGTTGCAAATCGAGAGATCTCAACTGCGTTCCCGTGATGGCCGCCCATTGGTTTGACACCTGAGAGGGCTGCGACGAGGTTTCCATCGTGGAATAAGCCAAAGTTACAATCGCGACGGAGGCGGCCATGACTTGCGATGTGGGCGTTAGCATAGAAATGGCGGGCTTCATTAATGTCTATTTGCCGGATCTCGCATTGACGGGCACCGATCTTGTTCTTTGTGAGGTTAAGGCGATGGAGGATCATGGACTTGATTATATCTTTACGGTTTTCCCACTCATCTGAAAATATATGGAAGAGGTGGATTCCGGAATCTTGGCATGCGCGGGTCTTGTTATAATGATAGTTTTTTGCTTTGCCAGCGGCTTCGGAGTGCCAGTAGAGGCCATTGAATTCGATGGCAAACTTGTGAGATTCAATGTAGATGTCGAGCTCTTGTGGGGGAATGATATTTCGGGTGTTGGCGACGAAATCGACGTTTTCGGAGAGGAGCCAGTCTTGAAGTTCTTTTATTGAAGTTTCATGTTGTCGGTGGTTTGATACTAAGCCCAATTTTGCATGTAATTTTGGTTGCTTTTTCTTCTTTTTCTGTTTCGGCTTTAAAGCAGACTTTAAATGATTGTGACTGCAGGTGGGGCATCTTGTGCCTCGACGAACAAAATTATCCACACTGGGCGTAAATGCAGTTTTGCATGATAAGTGTAGAATTTGCAACTTTTGCTTTTTGTTCTGATAAACAAAATTCTCTGAATCAATCATAGTATATTCTGACTTTAATTCTTCAAGAAGCGCTTCTAGCCTCTCTATTGAGCGCTTCCTGAGAGAATGACCCTGCAAGCGGCGCTTTTGTTTACAAGTGTTATTAGGACACCTTGAGCCATCATTTTTAAATTTAGCTATTTTAACTGACCAAATTGTTCCACACGTCGTATGACACAATTTGATTGATTGATGCGCATTTTGATAAACAAAATTTTCTCTATCAAGCAAAACAAAACCATCCAAACCATCCAGAAATCTTAAAAATATTTCTTCATTAATTAAGCGAATATCTTCTCGTGTTTTTTTCTCATGGGGCATTGTTTCCTCCTTTTTATTGTTACCAGAACTATCGACGGTAACACATGTGGTTGCACCTTGCAAGGACTTTCTTTGCCACGAATGATGATTTACAATTCTCAGAATAGACTTCTTGTCCACGCCAAATTGGGACGCCAGCTCTTTTTGCAACACATCGCCTTGAGCATATAATTCTCTTATTTTATCGACCTTGGCCCAAGTTAATTTTGCGCCAGCATTTCGCTCACCTGCTGCTTTGCCTAATTTCGGTGGAACTTCGTAATCTGGATCATACCAGTTACGGTTTTCGATGATATGCTGGATAGTGCTAAGCGCTACACCATAACTTTCCGCCATTTCTTGCTGCGTCAACCTTTCTTTGTATTTTTCTCGGATATCATTTACGCCTTCCCACGTGAGCTTGGCGCGGGGATGCTTTTCGCCTGAATTAATTTCACTTAATTTTTGTTTCGTTTCATCAGAAATCTTTCTTCCCAAGTTACTTCCAGCGATCAAGCATATATTAAAAAGTTCAAAGTTTTGTTCTAAATGATAATCTATCCAATATTGCTCTCGTTCGATCAGAAGATTTTTATTTGGCACCTCTTCTAGAATGGTAAATTCAAAAACATCCCGGCCATGTTTATTCCAAGATCTTTGCAAGTGTGTGTTTCTATGTTTGCTATAATACAAATCTGAACAATGTTGTGACCACCGATGTTTTAAATCAACGGCGCTTCCAATATAAACTTTACCACTTACCTCGTTCGTAATGAGATAGATCCCACTTTCCTTCTTGCGGCGATCGCCATCAGCCATGTCCACTCCTTGCCTGTTTGATGTGCACATCTTAACACAAGACGGGTCAAATGTTAAGTGAAAAACGACACAACATCAAAAGAAAGGGCACATTATGTGCCCTTTCTTGGTACAATGGTTGACTAAGACTACCCAACCATGTGCTGCACAATCACCAATCCGTACATATCCGGACGAACCATCTTCTTAGCGTATCGGGTCATGACCCCCTTACGCGGCACGAAGTCTTCGATTCCAAAAATGGTAGGCGTTACCTGCAGCGGCACGTATGGTGCGTATACATAACCACTTTCCAGGAAACCACTTCCCTTACGTCCTACAAGAATCACGTTCCTGTGGAAGTAAGGATCGACGTAGATATCAAACTTACGTGAGATACTACCAACCTTAACAGCACCAGCGACACCCTTATCCTCATCACCAGTCACGTCAGCCCTAAAGCCCTTCGTAAATTCAAGAATATTAGCCATCTCTGGGCTTACGACCAGGAAGTTTGCGCCACCACGCAATGTTGCACGGTGAATCCTCGCTGACAAATCATTGACAGTTTCAATCAGAGTCTCGTACCACTCTGACACGTTACCAGTGAAGTCAGGCGGAGCGGTCGTACTATGCACGGGCTGCCCTGTCTCACGGTCAACGAACCAACCTGGCCTTCGGCTCCAATAAAGAACGCCAGCGAAACTGTCGTTTCGTGCACCATTAATAAGGTCAATCAAAATCTCTCGATCAATCTCCAAAGCAATTTGCTCTGAAAGAATCGAAGTCAACTCAACCTCAGCGTCCAAGTTATGATACGCATTAAGGTCTTGACCCAATTCAGGAGACCACTTGGCCTTCAGTTTCTTGGTGATCGCAGTAACAGCAATACTGTCAACCTTGATATCAATCTCAGGAATATCTACGTTTCGGTTATCCAAGGCCAAACTATCGGCCACGTCAGGAACACCTTCCAATCCCCAAGGGGTTGAACCAACCACGGAACCAAGAGCTCCACCAACCTGGAAAACGTCGTTAACTGCGTAGTCAACCTGTTGTGCCTCACGAGCAATTGAGGCTGACAAGTCAACCCAGTTCTGCGCAGTAGAGACAGTTTGAGAAGTTGCAATCGCACAAACAACCATGTACTTCAGACTGTTTGTCGGGTCTTCACGGGTCAAGTGAGGAATAATCCTCATTGAACCGGAAATATTTGGCAGACTAATTGTGGTCGTATTTGTCTGGTTAAAGTTGCTAAGCTCGGTCTTCGTAAACGAAGCACACATAACAACAGAACCACTCAAATCTGGATCGTACTGAACCAACCTGTCACCCAGGCTCGTATAAGTCTCATCACCAAACCAAGAGCCAGATCCAGCACCTACAGTACCGGAAGCAGCACCGGACAAAGTAATGTCTCTAATAGAACCAGTTGGGCTAGCATAGCCATTGTTCATATTATAGAATGCCTGGTTAGAGCCACTGTTCGTCAGTGTCACACCACCGCTCAACTGGCGACCAACCACGTTTCCACCGAATAATGACTGATTAGCTGTATAGCCCAGCCTTGAATCTGTATGCTGGAAATCCAAGAAGAAAATCAGCCCAGATGGCAAACTCATTGGCTGCACAGCAACCAGTTCATTTGCGATAAGCCCACCGAAAACTCGACGGACAATCGGGAATGCTACAGCCGCGAAGCCTTCAACATCCCCACCAGCCATTGTGGAAGCCTCTCGAAGAAGCTCCTTTGCCTGGTTTTCAAGCAGCAATGACATACCATTGCGTGCGTTCTCACTGGTTAAGCCCTCGAGCAAACCAGTCTTTTCCCATTTTAGAACAAGGGCACGACCCTCTTGCTCACGGTCTCGTTGAACGATACCTTCAGTTAATTTTTGCAGAATAGACATTTGTTATCACCTCCTTAATGTTTTAATTCCTGCTAATTTCTGCATCCTGTCTTTGGATGCACTATCATCAGTTCCATTGCTTTGTGGAGCAATGATTCTTGCGGGCTCCTTCCTGTCTAATGCTTCATTAATAGTTTGTGGTCTTGTCTTTTTAATTTTCTGACCAACCAACTGTTTCTGGAGCGCTTCGAACAAGTTCTTCGCCTCACCAATTGAACCTGATTTTGAAATAGCCTCGGCAATCTTTTTCTTTTGCCGCTCATTCAAGGAGGTGCTGACCAAAATTTGATTCGTATACATCAGCCTGGCATTGTGCAAGTTTACTCTACCAACCTCTGCACTTAGCCTTTCTATAACTAGCTCATATTTATCATTACGTTCTTTTAATGCATTAATTGCTGCATCTTTCTCTTTTAATTGTTTTTCGAATAATAGTTGATTTTCTTGTTGCTGCTCATCTTCTTTTTCTTCTTCGTCATCCTCTTCTTCGTCGCTCTCTTCCCCTTGGACCTCTTGAGCTTTTGCGACGTCAGCGGCAAACTGTCTGTCCACATCTGGTGTCATTGGCCAGCCAGATTTGGCGGGCTCATAATCAATCTTGACGGCTTCTTCGAGGATTTCCACCAAGTCCTCAATGCTTATGTCATCAACATCATCCAAATCAACTTCGTGCTGCACATCCTCTTGCAATGGAGCATCCAAAGTATCAATATCTGTTTCAAACGGATTGGGGGGTGCTTTGTCAGCTTCTGCAGCAAGCTCATCACGAAGCTGGTTGAAATCAATGCGGATTATGTCACCCTCATCGGGGCAATGACCTTCGAGGGCAGCATCGGGGATTTGATCGATAAATTCAGAAGGCTGATTCGCACTATCTGCTTCAGGCTCTACCCCAAATGAAGATAGGTCAGGCTCTTCCAGCGCGTCTTCGGGAGCAGTGTTCGGCAGGCTTAAATCCTGCTCAAGAAGCTTGGAAACAGCTTCTCGGACCTCTGTTTGGTACTTCTCTACAACAGCTGCTTCAGCTTTCCTTTCTGCAACCTCTTGTAACTCTTTTGCGTCGATTATTGCCTGATCTAATAGACTCATATTATTGTTTACCTTCCTTTTGAAAGTTCAACAATAAATAGTGAATAAACTTAGTCTATTAACCAATGCCTGCAGAACCAGACCAATTGTTCCAAGTCTGACCAAGTGAAGTGACCTCAATGCCCGTCATGCCTACTAGGACAGAGGCAGAGGCATCTGATTCATTATTGGACATTATGTAAACCTCTGAGCATTTGAAATCTCCACTGAAAGATTCACCATTATCCAAAGTAAAATAATTATCTGTTATCGCGACACCGCCAGAGCTGAAGCCGACACGCATTGGAACACTTGTTGCTGAACTTGATAGTGTATTCTTAACAATGATAAAGCGGCTTATTTGCGGCCAAGCAAGCTTCATTGCACCCTGGCTTTGTCTGGGAACACTTACGTTTCCTGTAACCCAAGGCTGTGAGCTAACTTGGTAAGACCCAACGTGACCGAGACCTTGCTTATATTGATATACGTTTGATGATCCTGGTGCTGGCATTACTTCTTAACTCCTTGCCTTTTTAAATATTCACTTTTTTCTTTTTTCTTTCTTTTCTTGTCCGACGGTTTAATATACACAAGGCTCTCCCTGTGTGCGTCCAGAACTCCTGACTTCTTCACTTTCTTTATGAAGCGCTTG
>PIWD01000045.1 GCA_003354005.1 Gammaproteobacteria bacterium
ATACAGCGTCCAGAAAAGTAGTGCCCCCAAACTAAGTGCCAACCGAAAAATAGTGCCGCCAATTTTGAGCCTATAGAAAAATAGGTGGGAAGATGCAAGTATCGAAAAAAGGCTTTTCAAGTTCATAGCGACACTAAGATTGCTCTACTATGCGCCAAGCCATTTGACGCGTCTACAGGCCTTAGAGGCCGTTTTAGGGGGTGTTCCTTGAGATGGTTGAGACTTGTTTTTGAACAAACTTTGGGGATTTTTCAGTTTTTGTGGTTTTGCCTGTTGCATTTTGCAAAATGCTGTGCAAATATGGGCTGAAGCGGTTGTTTTTCAAAAAAACCGCATGCAGTTACCTACGACTATTTAAAGAGATTTTGTCCTATGGATAGAACAGTTTTAGACCAAAACCCCCTCGGCATCAATGCCGGATTTATTGCCAATATCGAAAAAGGGGCTTTTCAGGCTCATAGCACGCTTTAACTTCGTTTGCCCCCCACAACCTCCCCAGCTATTTGAGTTTCTATAGGCCTTGAAGACCGTTTTAGGTGGGTATTCCTTGATGGACTTGGAGTCTGTTTTTGAACAAACTTTGGTTTTTTCCAGGCATCAGCGTTGCAAGATATACCTTAAGAATTTATCTTGGGGGATTGCAACTATTGTTTTTGGCAAAATATTCTGCAAGCACAGAGTGGAGTCTGAAGTAATTTTTTTGTCAAAAAAACAGCCCCAGTAAGCACCGAACTTATTACGACTGCTCGGGTTTGTCCATATAGATTAAAAATGGTGTGCTTGCATCCAAGCATCATCTACAAACCTAGTTAAGTAATTACGTATTGAGTCTGGAAGGATAATCAAGCAATTTTGCTGAGCGGTCAAATTGCGTGCTGCCTGGAGTGCTCCCCAGGTTGCAGCACCAGATGAACCACCGACTAACAAGGCTTCTTCACGAATAAGTCGGCGTGCTATTTGAAAGGCATGTTGATCATCTATCTTAATATAGCGATCGACCAACTGATTATTTAATACATCTGGTATAAAATCATAGCCGATGCCCTCGACTAAATAAGGTTTGACTTCATCACCACCGCCTAGAATAGATCCGATAGGGTCGACACCGATGATCTGTATGTTAGGGTTATGTTCTTTGAGTCGCTTACCAATACCAGTAATAGTACCACCTGTGCCAACACCCATAACAGCCATATCGATTGTACAATCCATTGTGTCGATAATTTCCTGAGCTGTGAATTGATAATGGGCATCGGGGTTATTAGGGTTGCCATATTGGTCTAGAATATGTGCGTTGGGCAATTCTTTCTGTAAACGTCTAGCCAGGCTCATATGACTGTCGGGATGGTCTGATGGTAGTTCACTGGGGGTGCAGTAGATTTTAGCTCCTAATGCTTTTAGGACTGTCTGTTTTTCGTGACTCATTTTTTCAGGCATAGTAATTACTACCTTATAGCCTTTCAGTACGCCAACCATGGCTAATCCAATGCCAGTGTTTCCTGATGTGGGTTCAATGAGTGTATCGCCTGGTTTAATACGGCCTTCTTCTTCTGCTTTGATAACCATGTGATAAGCAATACGATCCTTCACGGAGCCACCTGGATTAAGAAATTCACATTTGGCAAAAAGATTGCATGGTAAATCTGAACCCACAGATTGTAGCTTTACGATCGGAGTATTGCCTATTGCTTGTAGAATTGTGTCTAATGTCATTATTGATCCCGTCGCAACCCTCGCTTTTAGAGAGCACTGGAAAGCTCTTAATTGTTAATCCACACCATAAGGATTCTTATTCTGCCTGTATGCTAATCTAATCGGTACACCAACTAATTGCAAGGCTTTTGTGAACTGTTTACTTAAATAGCGTTGATACGTCATAGGCAACTGCTTAACCTGCTTGCCGTGAATAATAACCGTTAAGGGTCGATAGCGACCGATGTGAGCATAACGTAGTTTAATACGACGATTACCGATTAGGGGTGGAGGATAGGCTTCGACTGCTTGTTCCAGAATTTGTGTTAATTGTGATGTTGAATATGTAAGATGAATTGCACGATGCACTTTTTGCACTGTATCTAATAATGCATGCGTGCCGATTCCATGACTGGCCGAAATAAAGCACATCGGACAAAATGAAAGAAAGCGTAATTGCTCCTTTATCATTGTCTTGAATGCAGTGCATTGTGAAGGTGATAGCCGATCACATTTATTGATTGTAATAATGAGGCCACAGCCCGCATTCGTGATCAAAGATAGTAAGCGTAAATCTTGTTCGACGAGACCAACCTCGGCATCCAGCAAAGCAATAACGATATGAGCCTGTTCAATGGCCTTCAGACTTTTGAGAAATGACAACTTCTCAATATGTGTTTTGGCATACTTACGCCGTCGTATCCCTGGAGTATCCAGCAACAAATAGTCCTTTTCTTGATAGGAAAAAGGTGTTGCAATACAGTCACGAGTCGTACCACTTTGGTTACTGACAACTAATTTTTCTTCATTTAGGAAGTGATTAATCAGCGTTGATTTACCACTATTGGGTCGGCCAATCACAGCAAGCGGTGTAACCTGCGTTGTATCAATATTAGAAAATGCACTTGTCGGTTGTGGCAAGTGTTCAAGGATGCCTTCTAACAGTGGTGAAATACCACGTCGATGTGCAGCAGAAATGGAGTAGAGCAGTGGAAACCCCAGGCAGGAAAAATCAGCTTTTGCTTGAATGGGGTCAACCTTATCGGTTTTATTGATTGCAAGAAAAATTGGCTTATTATAGCAACGTAATTTTTTTGCCAAGTGTTGATCTAGAGGAGATGAACCATCTTGGGCATCTACCACAAAAATAATGGCATCTGTTTCGTCCATTGCCAACTGTGCTTGTCGCTGTACTTGATCAGTGAGTTGTTGTGCCGTGAGTGTTTCGTTGGGCTTAATTGTATCGAGTCCAGCCGTATCGACCACAATCAAGCGTTGCCCACCAAAATGAACGTGCCCATATTGGCGATCGTGCGTTAAACCTGGATAATCTGCGACCAGTGCATCACGAGTCCTCGTCAAGCAATTAAACAGCGTTGACTTACCAGTATTCGCCCGACCAACCAAGGCGATGGTATAGGGTGTTACGATAGATTGGGGTTTTGTGGCATGGCCTCCTATCGATACAGCATGATCATCGACTGGATCAAGATCATGTTGTGCCATGTTCATCTGATTGATTTTGTGCCGCCTTCTTGCTAGCGTGACGAAAAGTGATACGTCCCTTGCTCAAATCATACACACTGAGTGCGACAGTGACAAAATCACCGACCACAATTCGTATATAGTGCTTACGCATACGTCCCGATAAATGAGCCATTACTACATGCCCATTTTCTAATTGTACTTTAAAATTGGTATTTGGCAGTGTCTCAGTGACTGTGCCATTCATTTCAATTGGTTGCTCTTTTGCCATGTGATTAATTTTTCCTGAAAACAATATATTAGTACGAGTATAGTACAAATACGGCAATAAGCATAATTAATCTGGAAAATTTTTGAAAAAATTTTAAATTCCTTAGAACACCTCCTTTACTGCCATCCTATCCTGTGATATCCTGAGACCACTTTTTTGGATGAATTAGTATTCTTATGTATGATCGATCAAGTTCTTATGTAAAGCCGATGGTATCGGTTCTACTCACTGTTTTGTTGGCAGTTCTTTTTCTGTTCTGTGGTGTACGACAGACGTATGCTCAGTCACTAAAAGCCGACGGGCGTCCCATCACCCAATCTTTTGTAATTGAGCATATTGTGGTTAGGGGTGCTCTGCGTATCAAACAGGACACTGTTAAACACTATTTGCCATTAAGGGTTGGGCAGACTTTCTATGTTGGAAAAACACCTGAAGTCATGCAGAGGTTCTATGATTCTGGTTTCTTTGAACATGTGACATTTCTAAAAGGAGAAAACAACACCTTAATTGTGCAAATCGTCGAACGTTCAATTATTAATGACATTTATGTCACTGGGTATAAAGAGATAAGTGAGGATGAAATCAGCAAATTGCGCAATGATCTCGAATTGACCAGTGGACGAATATTTGATGAAGCAAAGCTTAAGGAATTCACAACAACCTTACGTCAACGATATCGGCAGATGAATTACTATTCCGCACAGATTGATGTAAAAATAATACCTATAAAGCAGGGTAAGGTTTCGATTAAAGTTAGTGTTAATGAGGGTAGTTTGGCCAAAGTTCACCGTATCCGTATCATTGGTAATCATGCTTTTAGTGAACGGCGACTACTCAAGCAGATGTCATTAGCGCGTACAAATTTATTCTCCTTTTTCACGCATCATGACCGTTATTCAGAGGATAGCTTAGAGAATGGTATTGAACAGCTACGCCATTATTATTTTGATCATGGATTCTTAAACATGCATATTCTGAAGAAAAAGGCACGGATCTTCAGTAAAAAACATTTAGTGGACATAGATATTTATATTAGTGAAGGGTCAGTTTATTACTTGGAAAAAATTCGTTGGCATGGTGACGTACTGGGGCAGCAAGCGGTATTACAGGAGAAATTGGGCGTGAAATTGGGTGCTTATTTTTCACGTAGCACCCTAATGCAGGGTTTAAGCAAGGTAAAGCAGCATCTGGCCAATCAAGGTTATGCCTCTGCTGATGTTGCTGTTGATTTAAAACCGAATCGAAAGACCCATAAGGTTGATCTGGGTTTAACCGTTAAGCCAGGTAAGCGTGTTAATGTGCGCTTCATTCGTTTTGTCGGTCATTATATAACGAAAGATGGTGTATTACGACGTATGGTGCCACAAATGGAAGGTACTGTATTTTCCTTGAGCAAGATACAAACAGGGCAAGCTCGTTTACAAAATGCAAAATACCTGGAGTCTATTGAGCTTGAAACAAAAGAAGTGCCAGGGCACAAAGATGAAATTGATTTAATCTATAACATAAAAGAGAGACAGGCAACACTGGCCTCAGCAAATTTTCAGGTGGGTTACAGTGATGTTGCGGGGTTTCAGTACAATGTCGGTTTAAGTCAAGATAACTTCTTAGGCAGTGGTAATACAGTTTCTGTTTCGTTTAACCGTAGCGGTTACGAGAAATCCTATTTATTCAGTCATGCTGCCCATTATTTAACAAACAGTGGTGTTAGCCGTTATTTTAAAGTGTATTTCCGTGAACAAACACCAGGTAAAGTAAATATTACCCGTTACAGTACCAATGCTTACGGTACTTCCTTACAGTATGGACTGCCTCTTGCAGAAGCTTGCCGTCTATATTTGGGTGGTGGATTTGAGCATATTAAGTTAACTACGGGTGGTGCTGCTTCACAAGAGATTAAACAATTTGTCAGTGATTATGGTGATAATTATAATTTGTTTAAATTGATCACGGGTATTTCATATGATAGCTATGATCGGGGATTCCTACCTACACAAGGGATTGCACATAATTTGGATCTTGAGGTTGGCCTGCCATTTGGTCAGCACAGCTTAGATTATTACCGTGCAACCTATCACTTGACGGGGTATCACCGTTTGTGGAGTTCAAATCCTAATTGGGTTGCGTATCTTTCAACCGACTTAGGGTATGGTCGTGGTTATGCCAGACAGGGGAGTCAGTTGCCATTTTTCAAGAATTTCTATGGTGGTGGTTTAACGAGCTTGCCAGGGTACAGGGGTAACAGTTTAGGTCCACTTGATTCACGTGGTCAGTCGATTGGTGGCAATGTTTCTATGTTTGCACGATTTGGATTGATTTTCCCACATCCGTTGGGTGATCGTGTTCGCGCTATGTTGTTTGCAGGTATTGGCAATGTCTATAAAGATGAAGTAAAATTGAGCGAGCTACGCAGCTCAGCTGGTTTGCTGGTTGAGTGGCAGTCGTTATTGCCTTTAGAATTTAGTTTAGCTGTACCACTAAATCATCATAATGGTGATAGGTTGCAGACGTTTGACTTTGCTATTGCAGCGCATTTTTAACGATAGATTGGGTCTTAGATCGTGTGCATATTGTGTGTGATTGAGGCAGATATTATAAGATTTTTAAATTAAAGAGGTAATTATGAAAAAACTATTAAGTGTGATAATCGCAACTGGGGTACTTTACTCGTTGACAGCATCAGCAGGAAGTTCATCTATCTCAAAGGTTCTTGGATTAGGTGATGGTGCTAAGAAAAATGGTGTAGCTGTTGTTGATATGCGTGAAATTATAAAGCAGGCACCACAAATTGAGGCTCTAAAAAAGCAAATGGGAATACAGTTTGACGATAAGCGTAAGAAACTTGAGAAGCAACGTGCTGATGTCAAGAAGGCAGAAGAACGTTTTGATCGTGAAAAGCATGTTATGGAAGTGAATAAAAAGAAAACAATGAAAACAGCATTAGATAAGCAAAAGAAGGATCTTCATGATGCAGAAGTTGCATTTCAGCATGATTTTTTTGGCGCACGTAATAAAGGGTTGACTGAAATTTTCAAGAGTGTCACGGCTATTGTTGAAGAACTTGCAAAAAAACACCATTTAAAGCTTGTATTAGATCATGGTGCAGTGGTTTATGCTGACAAAGATATAAACATAACAGAGCAAGTTGTTAAGCGACTTAAGAAGAGTACAAATAAAACAAAGTCGTAGCCATATCATTTATTATGTCAACGCATCGTTTAGCCGATGTAGCAGCCCATTTACAGGCGAGTATACATGGGGGTGATCCTGACCAGATCATTTGTGGTGTCGCACCGATTGAGCATGCGAGCGAGGGGCAGGTTACCTTCTTGTATGACTCAGCTAAGTTAAAGCACTTAGCTGGCTGTCGTGCTGCTGCGGTGGTCATACCGCCCAAATGGGTTGACCAGTGTTTGACAGCTTGCTTGGTTGTTGAGGGGGATTTGAAACTCGCTTATGCACGGTTAGTACAATTGTTTGAGCCTAAGCCTTCGTCTTTACCATCTGTGCATGCAACAGCGCAGATTGGCAATCACTGCCAACTTGGAAAAGATGTTAGTATAGGTGCGCATGCTGTTATTGGGGAGTATGTACGTATCGGCGATCAGGTTGTGATATGTTCAGGTTGTGTTGTGGGTGATAAGTCTGAAATTGATGACCACAGCCATCTCTATGCGCGTGTCACACTTTACCCGCATGTGAGGATAGGGCAGTGTGTACGTGTGCATAGTGGTGCAGTGATTGGGAAAGATGGCTTTGGCTTAGCATATGATGGCAAGAAATGGGTGAGAATAGCTCAATTGGGGGGAGTATCTATTGGATCTGATGTTGAAATAGGTGCGAACACTACCGTTGATTGTGGAGCACTACAAGACACCATTATTGAATCAGGAGTTAAAATTGATAATCAAGTACAAATAGCGCATAACGTCTTCATTGGCGCGCATACAGTAATTGCGGGCTGCGTAGGCATCGCTGGGAGCACTCGTATTGGTCGTCACTGTATGATTGGTGGTGGTGCTTGCATTGGAGACCACCTTACACTTGCAGATGGTGTAGTTATAACGGGGATGGCAATGGTGACACACTCCCTTTCACGAGCAGGCGTCTATTCTTCTGGCACAGGCTTACTTGCAAGTCATAAATGGCGTCGTAGTGTTGTACGCTTTCGTCAATTAGAAAAATTATTTAGACGTGTGACTTCCTTGGAGAAACAGAACAATGGATCATAAAAGCAATCAATCTGAAAGTGAAAATAATAACGATGTCTTGTCCTACCTACCGCATAGGTTTCCATTTTTACTGGTTGACAAGATTATCACGTGTCAACCAGGGGAGCGATTACAGGCACTTAAAAATGTCTCCCATAACGAACCATTTTTTATGGGGCATTTTCCACAAAATCCAGTGATGCCAGGTGTATTGATTATTGAAGCCCTAGCCCAGGCGGCAGGCATTCTTATTTTTAAAACCTTAGGGAGCATGCCAAACGAGCAAAAGCTATTCTACTTAGCTGCTGTTTCGGCCTGTCGATTTAGGAGAGTCGTACTACCTGGTGATCAATTGTTACTAAATATAAACCTCATTAAAAGAAAGCGTGGAATATGGAAATTTGCGGGAGAGGCGCGCGTTGGTGATCAAATAGCATGTGTTACCGAACTAACCAACGCATCTGCAGAAGTGAACTAGCGTGATTCATCCATCTGCCATCATTGATAAAACAGCTAATATTGCTGCCGACGTTGAAATTGGGCCCTGGACAGTGATTGGTAAAAACGTGGAAATTTCCGCGCATACTAAAATTGGGTCACATGTTATCATTCATAAATGGACACGCATCGGGGAGCATAACCATATCCATGCATTTAGCTGTCTCGGTTCAGATCCACAAGACAGATCCTACCAACAAGAAGAAACTTGGTTAGAAATAGGTGAACATAACATCATTCGTGAATACTGCTCTATCCACAGAGGCAGCGTGGGTGGTGGTACAACTAAAATCGGCAATCAAAATTTTATCATGAGCTATGTCCATATTGCTCATGACTGTCGAATCGGTGATAACACAACCTTTGTTAACAATGCTTCGCTAGCAGGGCATGTATCTGTTGATGATTTTGCCTACATTGGTTCATTTACTGGAGTTCATCAATTTTGTAGAATTGGTACACATAGCTTTATTTCAGCAGCAATGATTAAAAAAGATGTACCCCCCTACATACTTGTCTACGGCACACCGACACGTGTTGTCGGTATAAACCGTATTGGCCTTGAACGACATGGATTCAGTATAGATACAATACAGAAATTACGAAGAGCCTACCGCATCATGTACCGCCAGAACCTTAGCTTATCCCAAGTTATCGAGCAATTTGAAGCTTTGGGTAATCTAGATTCTTGCTATGAAATCCAGTGTCTAGTCCACTTTTTGGCTGAATCGGTGCGTGGTATTGTACGATAAACTTGTTGGAACTTTTTGTTCTACCTAGTTGAGATACATCAGTGTGAGTAGAGAGATGTATGGCGAAAGTAACGATCGGAAAGACAATAACACATGCAGATAAAGCCGATATGGCAATGGCAGGGACAAGCAGCATTGTAGTAATTAAAAGGGAATAGATTGCAAAGCCAACAGGTATTGCAATGAGTACGGTGGGGAAGAGTGCAGTTTTTATATTTATACTTGAGAATAGAGTAACGGGAGGTTCATTACAATACACGCAGTCAGAATTGGACACATCATCAGTCGAAGCATCTAAAGATGCATCTTGTGTGGATTCTATCACAGCTTTTGAAATCTTATCTGGATCAATTTTTACTTTTTTAGTATCACTGCTATTAGTCTCATCTAATGAAGAGTTAGCAAAAGTAGAAGTACTTGTGGCAGAGATTTCCTCTTCTTGTGGACGACCATCAGCGCAGCTATATA